>NZ_JBOBDQ010000012.1:0-114269 GCF_050586565.1 Pseudomonas sp. WC1 | reverse complement strand
CGCGCGCTTAGAAGCAAAAGCAGAACAAGAGGAAGAGGAAGAGGAAGAGGAAGAAATACAAGTTTCTGCTTGGCGCTTTAATATTTAAAATGCTTCAGCCATCACACTAACTTAACACCACTGACACCTCACGCAATTTAACTACATGACTCACCGCTTGCGCGCACAAATACCGAAGGCGACATCACCGATATAGATATCCTGCGACCGTCGCCGCTCGGCATCCAACCGCGCCTGCAGGGTGTCGATCCCCACCTGCCGCGCCGTGGCCACGCCATGGGCAATGATCCGCGGCAGGCAAGCGCGGATGATCTCGCCCAGCGGGTAGGCGTTGCCGGGCGTCTGCACCAGGCACTCGGCCCGCAGGTCCTCGACCATCAGCCCCGCCTCGCTGAATACACGGTGCAGGTTAAAGCCGATCTGCAGGTCGGCCCCCTCATGGGCAAGCATGCGCCGCAACCATTGCTGGACCTTGTGGTGCAACGGGAATGACGCCTGGCTGGCCGGGGCCAGGCTGCCATCGTGCTCCTGGAAGATCATCAGCCCGCCAGGCAGCAGAAACCGGGCCAAAGCGCGCAACGCCTTGACCGGATCCGCCTGGTACATCAGTACCCGTCGCCCGACAATAGCGTCGAACAACCCCAGGGCCGCGGGCAACGCGCACAGTTCGGCAGCCACGAACTCAGGCACCGCCGCCCCTTTTCGGCTTTCACGCTGACGCGCGATCTCCAGGGCGCCAGCCGCCCGGTCGATACCCACCACCGCGCCGTCGTCGCCTACCAGGCCGGCCAGCAGCCAGCTCACCTCGCCACTGCCGCAACCGACATCGAGCACGCGCATGCCGGGGCCGATACCCGCGTCAACCAGCAGGCGCGTGGTGAAATCCGCTTTCGCAAGTGCCATGCCATGCTCCTTCCCAGAGCGCCAGTGTGCAGAGCAAAGGGGCACACGCACAAGACTGGCCTATGCTACAGCCACACTAGACCCCGAGCATTACCATGGTTACCGACCCACTGCTGGACAGCTGGCAGCACAACGCCCAGGCCTGGATCGAAGCCGTACGCTCCGGCGCCATCGAGTCCCGCCAGCAGGTCACCGACCAGGCGATACTCCTGGCCGTGCTCGGCCAGCAGCCCGGTCGGGTGCTGGATCTGGGCTGCGGCGAGGGTTGGCTGCTCCGTGCCCTGGCCGCACGGGGGATCGATGCGGTCGGGGTGGATGGCGATGCGACTCTTGTCGCCGCCGCACGCGCAGCAGGTTCGGCGCAGGTCCACCTGGCCAGCTATGAACAAGTGATCACAGGCGTGCAGGGCATCGACCACGAGCATGACCTGATCTGCGCCAACTTCGCCCTGCTCCAGCAAGACATCATTCCCCTGCTCACGGCCATGCGGAATCTGCTGCGGCCCGACGGCACGCTGCTGATCCAGACCCTGCACCCCTGGACGGCAGCCGCCGGCAACTACCAGGATGGCTGGCGCGAGGAGTCATTCGTCGGGTTCGCCGGCGACTGGCGCCCGATGCCATGGTACTTCCGCACCCTCGGCAGCTGGCTGAAGGCACTGGAGCTGGCGGGCTTCAACCTGGTCGAACTGCAGGAGCCGCAACATCCGCAGAGCCAGGTGCCGCAATCGCTGCTGCTGATCGCGCGCAAGGCAGCCTGACCCCTGCGGCCTCTCGTCGCAGCCTTTTCCCTCTTGGCAAATCCTGTACAGGCCTTAAAATCCCGCCTCCTTTTCGCCCGTCGCCCCAACCGGTGGCAAGCCCCCGCAAAGACCGCGTCCGTGCCTCACACATCGCGCATGTGCCACAGGCTCAACCGCCCCGCCCGGCCTTCACCCAACAGGCCCCGCGGTTGACTCTTGCCAAGCTCGCATCCCGCCCAGGCCGCACTGTACGTCGCTGTTCGGCACGTGCAGCCGAAAAGGCGCATCTGAGCTCTTTCCAACCTTGAGGTAACTATGTCTGTGCGTTTGCTGGCGATGGCGCTGGCACCCCTGCTCGGCCTGTTCATCATTGCCCTGGGCAATGGCGTGCTGTCTTCCCTGACCACCCTGCGCCTTGGCGCCGCCGGCGAATCGGCGACCATGATCGGCGTGGTGTCCTCGGCCTACTTCATCGGCCTGACCCTCGGCGCAGTCTTCAACGACCGGTTGATCCTGCGCATCGGTCATATCCGCGCCTACAGCAGCTTCGCTGCCTTGATCGGCGCAACCATCTTGCTGCAGGGCTTGTTCTACGACACCACCTGGTGGTTCGTGCTGCGGCTGATCAACGGCTGGGCGGCGGTCGGCGTGTTCCTGGTGATCGAGAGCTGGTTGCTGCTGGCCGGTGACGCGAAGATCCGCGGGCGCCTGCTGGCGCTGTACATGATCGCCTTCTATGGCGCCGGGGTGATCGCCCAGGCCGCTCTGGGCGAGGTTACCGGGTGGGGCGAGACCGCGCCGTTCATGGTCGCCGGCATGCTCGCCACACTGTCGGTGCTGCCGATCGTGATCCTGCCACGGGTATCGCCGCTGCTGGATCAGGTCGAGCCGCTCAAGCCCCGGCAGCTGCTGGGCGTGGCGCCGACCGGGCTGGTCGGCTGTTTCGGCTCGGGGGTCGCCATCGCCGGGATCTACGCCTTGCTACCGCTGTACCTGCAACGCATCGGCCTGGATGTTGGCGAGATCGGCGACATGATGGCCTGGGTGATCCTCGGCGCCATGCTGTTGCAATACCCAGTCGGGCGCTGGTCCGACCGCAAGGACCGCCAGGACGTGCTGATCGCCCTGGCCGCCCTGTGCACCGTGCTGTCGCTGCTGTTCGTGCTGCTGCCAGCCGACACCGTGCTGCTGCCGGCCTTGCTGTTCCTGCTCGGTGGCGGTGTGTTCGCGCTGTACCCGGTGGCCGTCAGCAGCGCCGCCGACCGAGCCCCGGCCGACGCGTTGGTGCCGATGATCCAGGGGCTGTTGCTGATCAACTCGCTGGGCTCGGCCATGGCCCCGCTGGCCATTTCGCCAATGATGACCGCCTATGGCGAAGTCGGCCTGTTCTGGGCCTTCGCCGTGATCAACCTGGCCATGGTCGGCTTCTTCTTATGGCGTCGCGGCAAGCGCCCGGCACCGGAGCACCCGGCGCCGTTCGCGCCGACCGCGACTTTCTCGCCGACCGGCGCGGAGCTGCGGGTGACCGAGGACCTGATGCACGCGGCGCAGGAACACCCGACCCTGGAAGCGATGGATTCCACGCCCGGGCAGCCGGCGGTGCGCGCGGACGCCCAGTGAAGGCCTACGCCAAGGACCGCCCGTCGCTTGACGGGCACCTTGGCGCTGCCGTGGCGGCCAAAACATGACAGGTCATCCGACAGGAGATTAATCATGTTCAATCCACGCCCCCTCGCCCTGCTGCTCGCCCTGATGCTGGGCAGCACCGCCACCCTCAGCCTCGCGGCCACCGACATGAACGGGAGCGGCACGCACAAAGAGCACACTTCCGAGCAAGGCAAGACCGCCGGTGAAGGCAGCAGCGTAAATACCCCGGGCAGTAGCAACGACAATGACAGTAGTGACACCGGCACTAATTCCGATGCTGCCGACGGCGCTGCCGGTGGCTCCAACAACACGGGGGAAGCCACCGGCAGCGGCGCCGGGGCCTCTGGTGGCAGCGCCGAGGATCAGGACAGCCGCTGACCCGCGATGCGCGCGGATTTCAGCGCCAGTACCGGGGCTCGTCCACCACGCGCTGGTGCTCGGCGAACAACAACGGCAGCTGCTCCTTGAGAAAGTCCAGCCAGGTGCGCACCTTGGCGTCCAGGTAATGCCGTGACGGATAGATCGCATAGATCTCGCGCTGGCGCAGCCGATGCGGCGCCAGCAACCGGCACAAGCGCCCCTCCTGCATCGCCTGGCTCGCCGAGTAGTACGGCAACAAGCCCACCCCCATGCCCAGTTCGGTGGCCTTGAGCATGGCGTCTGCAACGTTGGTGAGGAAGGTGTCCTGGGGCACGATCACGCAATTGTCGGGGTGGCCTTCGAACGACCAGTCCTCCTCGAACAGCGGGTCGACGGTGCGCAGGCAGACGTGCCCGTGCAAGTCCTCGGGGCGCTCGGGTACGCCGTGACGGGCAAGGTAATCCGGGGATGCGCACAGGATGCTGTGGATGCTGCCCAGCGGGATGGCGATCAGTTGCGAGTCCGGCAGCCCCTGGCCGATGGTGATCACCACGTCGTGCCCCTCGGCCAGCGGGTCGGGGTTGCGCTGCGACAGAGTCAGTTCCATCACCACTTCCGGGCAGGTCGCGTTGTAGCGCGCCACCAGCGGCATCATCAATAGCCCCAGGCCATGGGTGCAATGGAAGCGCAAGCGGCCACGGGGCGTGAGGTGGGCGCCACGGGCCTCGTCCACGGCCTCTTCGGTAAGCAGCATGATCTGCCGGGTGCGCTCGAGAAAGCGCTCGCCCGCCTCGCTCATGCGCAGGCGCCGGGTGGTGCGGTGCAGCAGGCGGGTCTGCAACTGGTTCTCGAGCTCGGCGACGATCCGCGACACCTGCGCGGCGGAAATATCCAAGGCCTGGGCCGCCCCGGCGAAACTGCCACACTCCACTACTCGGGCGAAGGTTCGCATCGCATGCAGCATGTCCATGGGCAGGCACTCTCATTCATACATGAAAGGCAGGAATCTATCACGGGATAGCCCATTTATTGTGAAACACAAATGAATGGATCATTAGTTATCCGTAAGAAATGAGGTACCTGTCATGAAACGTTCGATCGCCCTGCTCGCCCTCAGCGCCACCCTCGCCTCGTTCGGCGCCTTCGCCGACAACAGCTCCAGCACCTACGAATACGGCATGCCGCTGGACATCGCCAAGGTCATTTCGATTACTCCGGCCAGCAACGACGCCGATTGCCAGGTCGGTACCGCGCACATGGTCTACGTCGACCACCAGGGCCAGACCCGCGAAGTCGACTACCGCCAGATGGGCAACTGCTCGCAGCTGTAACCCCATGGCAAAAATACCAGCCATCTTGCTGAAAGTGCATTTGCCCGCCTGACACGGCGTCGCATGATCTGCCGGGACAACAACAAGAACGTCTCGGACCATGAATACGATCGATACCTCCACGGCGCCGTCCGTGCGCGCCTGCGACGCTACCCACACCCGCATCACCTGGCGGCTGATGCCGCTGCTGCTGGTGTGCTACCTGTTCGCCCACCTGGACCGCATCAACATCGGCTTCGCCAAGATGCAGATGAGCGCCGACCTGGGCTTTTCCGATACCGTCTACGGCCTGGGCGCCGGCCTGTTCTTCATCGCCTACGCGCTGTTTGGCGTGCCCAGCAACCTGGCCCTGGAGCGGGTCGGCCCGCGACGCTGGATCGCCACCCTGATGGTGACCTGGGGGCTGTTGTCCACCGCCATGATGTGGGTGCAGGACGCAGCCGGCTTCTATGCCTTGCGCTTTCTCCTGGGAGTGGCCGAGGCCGGTTTCTTCCCCGGCATCCTCGTAGTCCTCAATCGCTGGTATCCGGCCCGGCGCCGCGCCCAGATCACGGCACTGTTCGCCATCGCCGTGCCCTTGGCCGGAGTGGTCGGCGGGCCGCTGTCCGGCGGCATCCTGCAGGCGTTTCACGACCAGGGCGGCATGCGGGGCTGGCAGTGGATGTTCCTGATCGAGGGGCTGCCGGTGGTGTTGCTCGGGCTGGTGGTGCTCAAGGCCCTGCCGGACAGTTTCGAGCAGGTGGCTTGGCTCACCGCCGATCAGAAGCGTGCAATGCGCGAGGAAATGGCCCGCGAGGAGCGGCACAAGCCGATCGACTCGATGCGCGGGCTGCTGGGCGACGCCCATGTCTGGTTGCTGGTGGCGATCTATTTCGCGGTGATGCTGGCAGTCAACACCCTGGCCTTCTGGATGCCCAGCCTGATCCACGGCGCCGGCATCGGCAGTGATGGCCAGGTCGGCCTGCTCAGCGCCATCCCTTATCTGGCCGGTTGTCTGTTCATGCTCGGCTGCGGACGCTCGTCCGACCGTCACCGCGAACGCCGCTGGCACCTGTGCGGGCCGTTGCTGATGGCCGCCGCTGGCATCGCCCTGGCCGGATGGGCGCCGGACGACGCCTTGCTGGTGATGAGTGGGCTGGTGGTCGCGGGTATGGGCGCCAGCGCGGCGCTGCCGATGTTCTGGCAACTGCCGCCGGCCTTCCTGGCGGGCGGCACCCAGGCCGCCGGCATCGCCATGATCAGTTCGTTCGGCAGTATCGCCTCGTTCGCCGCGCCTTACCTGATCGGCTGGATGCGCGACAGCACTGCCAGCCCGGGCCTGGCCTTGCAGGTACTGGCCGTGGCCATCGTACTGGGCGCCGTGCTGGTGCTGAAGGTGCCAGCCAACGTGGTCAACCCAAGGTGAGGCGCTTCACGCCAGCAACTCGGTAATCCACAGCGCCTGACGGGTGATATCGCGCACCTTTTCCTCGGGCACTGGCTGGCGCGCCCGGGCGAAATTGGCCAGGGTCTGGTGTTTCTGGCGCAGCATGCGTTGCCACTTGAACAGGAACGCCGGGCTGCGCGCCTGCATCAGCAGCGGGCCGAAGTACAGCTGCTCGGCGCTGTAGCTGACCGACTCGGCACGTTCGGCGACGATGATTTCGTAGTCGAAACGGTTTTCACGCAACACTTCCTCGCAGACGATCCGATAGCCGTTGTCCATCAGCCACTGGCGCAGCGCCTGTTCACCGCCGTTGGGTTGCAGTACCAACCGCTCGTGGCCGCCCAGGTGTTGCCTGCCGACCTCGAGGATGTCGCGAATGGTCTCGCCACCCATGCCGCAGATACTGACTGCGGTGATGCCATCATTTGGCTCGATGGCTGCCAGGCCACTGGCATGGCGCACGGTGATGCGGTCTTCCAGGCCGTTGTCGCGCACGGTGCGCTGCGCGGCCTGGTACGGCGTCAGCGCCACTTCGCCGGCCACGGCCGCGACAATCGCGCCCCGACGCGCCAGCGCCACCGGCAGGTAGCCATGGTCCGAGCCGATATCGGCCAGTCGCGCACCCGCCGGCACATGGGCTGCCACGCGCTCCAGGCGCATGGACAATGTGTGTTCGTTCAACGCAAGCCTCTTTTCACGACCAGGGCCCGACGCCTGTGGCCGGGTGGGGCGCGATTCTGCCGGTCCCGGCCAGGTATTTCAAATGCCCTCGACCGACCGCCCTGCCTCGACCTGCCCTGCACGCTCGCGTAGGCTTGGCGGTTTCCTTCCGTTGCAAGGCGAAAACCCATGGCACACAGCGACATCATCTACACCCCCGACCCGGACGCCGACTCGATATCCTCGGACGTTGCCGAATACAACGGCATCCTGGTCAGCACCCAGATCCCCGTGCAGGCCGACGGCAGCCTGGAGCTGGGCGATATCACCACCCAGTGCGAGTGCACCCTGCAGGCTTTGAAAGTTGCCCTGGAGCGTGCCGGCAGCTCGATGGACCGGGTGTTGCACCTGACCATCTACCTGACCGACATGGCCGATCGGGCGGCGTTCAACGAGGTGTACCAGCGGTTCTTCAGCAAGCCATGGCCGGTGCGCGCGGCGGTGGGCGTGGCTTCGCTGGCGTTCGAGGGGATGCGTGTGGAAGTGACGGCGATGGCGGCCAAGGGCTGATCGCATCAAGAATATCGACTTTTTCTTGCACTGCGCCGTCTGCCAACTGCATCTGCTTGTCAGGCGGCGTGCCCCTCAAACCGAACTTTCAGTCAGGGTGCTCGGCCGACTAATTCGTCTTGCTTGTGAGGCACCATCAGGTTGTCTTATAGACTCCCCTCTACCGTTCAACTCCTCGACTTTCTCCGAGCCCTTGCGAGCAAGTGCTTTGTACTTCCCATTCAAGTCCCCAGCCATGGCATCGCTCATTTTGGAGGCGCCAGCGGTCAGAAGATTGAGAACCGGTAGAACGATTTCCCCAAACGGATCAGATACGCCAGACGCACCTGGACTGATGTCGGCAGCCTTGGCACTCATCTGAAGCTCGCGGTACGTACCGCCTGCCGCAACACCAAATGCAACAGTACTGGTGAGCGCACCGAATACAGCCTGTCCTACATCCCTTTTGGAAAGCGCCGGAAGATCCCTGGCCGCTGCTGGATCCAGTTTCAGTGCCTTTGCTCTGTCCACTTTGTAACTGAACATGTTCCAAAGGGTCAGCAAGTGCTCATGCAACTTTCCTGACGCATACCCGCCAGCTGTGTACAACGCTACGTTCAACGTCGCGATACGCCCCGTAGGATCGTTCCGGTTGACAGGGTCGCCCATGCAGTACGCGTAGACATTCAAGCCCCCCGCCGCAAACGGACTCAATCGATCGGGCGAGTTAAACCGCATGAGCAAAGGATTAAAGGCTCGATACCCATTGCCCAGGTGGTAATGCCCCGTCAGTGAATCACGGGCCTGGCCGCAATAGGCCAAAACGGCTCCACACTTATCAGGAAAGGCCCCATGCGGTGTGTAAGCCCTGGGCAGGCTGGAGCTCCCCAGCACTGATCGCTGCTGGTCGATCACGGACAAACGGCCGGAAGTCATCGCATAACCTTTTTGCAGAACGATTTTGGACCCGACGCTATCACTATCGCGCCGCACGCATAACTGACAAAAATGCCAGGCCCTCTCCCACCGTTTGGGCAAGTTCATCGGTTATGGATGCCCCCGCCCCGATTCACCGCTACAATGCCTGCCTTACCGTGACAGCCCGAACCTATAACGACATGTCCCTTCCAAAGCACCACCTGGAACTGCTCAGCCCTGCCCGTGACGTGAGCATCGCCCGCGAGGCGATCCTGCACGGCGCCGACGCCATCTACATCGGCGGCCCGAGCTTCGGCGCACGCCACAACGCCTGCAACGAGGTCAGCGAAATCGCTGAGCTGGTCGAGTTCGCCCGGCGCTACCATGCCCGCGTGTTCACCACCATCAACACCATCCTCCACGACAACGAACTGGAGCCAGCACGCAAGCTGATCCACCAGCTGTACGACGCCGGTGTCGACGCGCTGATCGTGCAGGATCTGGGGGTGATGGAGCTGGATATCCCGCCGATCGAGCTGCATGCCAGCACCCAGACCGATATCCGCACCCTGGAGCGGGCCAAGTTCCTCGACCAGGCCGGCTTCTCCCAGCTGGTGCTGGCCCGCGAGCTCAACCTGCAGCAGATCCGCAGCATCGCCGCCGAGACCGACGCGGCCATCGAGTTCTTCATCCACGGCGCGCTGTGCGTGGCCTTCTCCGGCCAATGCAACATCTCCCACGCCCAGACCGGGCGCAGTGCGAATCGCGGCGACTGCTCCCAGGCCTGCCGCCTGCCGTACACGCTCAAGGACGACCAGGGCCGCGTGGTGGCCTTCGAGAAGCACCTGCTGTCGATGAAGGACAACAACCAGACCGCCAACCTGCGCGACCTGGTCGATGCCGGCGTGCGCTCGTTCAAGATCGAGGGCCGTTACAAGGACATGGGCTATGTGAAGAACATCACGGCCCACTACCGCAAGGAGCTCGACGCCATCCTCGAGGACCGCCCTGAGCTGGCTCGCGCCTCCAGTGGCCGCACCGAACACTTCTTCGTGCCGGACCCGGACAAGACCTTCCACCGTGGCAGCACCGACTACTTTGTCAGCGACCGCAAGATCGACATCGGCGCCTTCGATTCCCCAACCTTCACTGGCCTGCCGGTGGGCGTGGTCGAGAAAGTCGGCAAGCGCGACCTGCTGGTGACCACCGATGTCCCGCTGACCAACGGCGACGGCCTCAATGTGCTGGTCAAACGCGAGGTGGTGGGCTTCCGCGCCAACATCGCCGAGCTGAAAAGTGAATCCGAGGAGGACGGCCAAAAGCGCTACCGCTACCGCGTCGAGCCTAACGAGATGCCCGAGGGCCTGTACAAGCTGCGCCCCAACCATCCGCTTTCGCGCAACCTCGACCACAACTGGCAACAGGCGCTGCAACGCACGTCGTCCGAGCGCCGGGTGGGTGTCGAATGGCATGCCGTACTGCGTGAGCAGCGCCTGATGCTGACCCTCAGCAGCGAGGAAGGCGTCAGCGTGCAGGTCGCCCTGGACGGCCCGTTCGGTGCCGCCAACAAGCCGGAACAGGCGCTCGAGCAACTGCACGACCTGCTCGGCCAGTTGGGCACCACGATGTACCACGCCAACGCCATCGAACTCGATGCGCCCCAGGCGTTCTTCATTCCCAACTCGCAGCTCAAGGCCCTGCGTCGCGAGGCCATCGAAGCGCTGACCGAAGCACGGGTCAAGGCCCACCCGCGTGGCGGTCGCAAGGCCGAGACCACGCCAGCGCCGGTGTACCCCGAATCCCACCTGTCGTTCCTGGCCAACGTCTACAACCAGAAGGCCCGCGACTTCTACCACCGCCACGGTGTGCAATTGATCGATGCCGCTTACGAGGCCCATGAAGAGCACGGCGAGGTGCCGGTGATGATCACCAAGCACTGCTTGCGCTTCTCCTTCAACCTGTGCCCCAAGCAGGCCAAGGGCGTGACCGGCGTGCGCACCAAGGTGGCGCCGATGCAGCTGATCCAGGGCGATGAAGTGCTTACCCTGAAGTTCGACTGCAAGCCTTGCGAGATGCATGTGATCGGCAAGATGAAGAGCCATATCATCGACCTGCCGACACCAGGCAGCGCGGTGGCCCAGGTGGTCGGGCACATCAGCCCCGAAGACCTGCTCAAGACCATCCCGCGCGCGCCGCACTGAGGCATGACCCGTCGTCGCTCCAACAGACTTCACCGGCGGCGGGTCTAGACTGAACAGGGGGCTGCCACACGTGGAGGTGTGAGATGAGCCAGTTCAAGCGATTGTTCGTCATGCTCGGCCCGCAGATGCGCCATACGCCTGCCCTGCAGCGCGCCGCGGCATTGGCCGAGTCCAGCGGGGCACTGCTGGACCTCAACGTCTTCGTCGACGATGTCGACACCTTTGGCTTGATGAGCGACAGCCGCGAACGCGAGCGACTGCTCGACGACAATCGCCAGTGGCTGGCCGACGAGGCCGAGCAGCTGCGCAATGCCGGCCTGGATGTCTCTACCGAACTGCTGCTGACCCGTGATCCGCTGGGCAGCGTGCTGGCGCAGATCGAGCGGCTGGGCTGCGACCTGCTGGTCAAGGACGTGCAGCACGAACCCATCCTCAAGCGCCTGCTGGTCACCCCGCTGGACTGGCAACTGCTCAAGGACAGCCCGGTGGCGGTGCACCTGGTCAGCGACATCCGCCTGCCTTTGCCCCGGCAGATCGCCGCAGCGGTCGACCTCAACTGCCATGGCGCCGGCGAGCACCTGGACGACGCGGTGATCCATAGCGCCCATGCCCTGGCTCTGCAATGCAACGCCGAACTGCACCTGTTGCATGTGTGCGATGCGGCCAGGACCCATATCGCCGACTTCGGTGCCGGCACCGTGACCATGCCTGGCTTCGACACCAGCGTGCGCACGGCCCAGCGCACGGCCTTCAACCGCCTGGGCGACCATTACCAGATCGACCTTGACCGCCGTCACTTCCTCGAAGGGCCGGCGGTCAAGGCGCTCACCCAGTACATTGCCGCCAACCGGGTCGATGTGATCGTCATGGGCAATCACCGTCACGATGCCCTGCAGGCATTTCTCGGCGGCACAACGGCGCATGTGATGGAGCATCCGCTGTGCAACGTGCTGGCGATCAAGGCGGTGCGCTGAAGTCATCGCGGGGCAAACCCGTTTCCAGCGCGTGGAAGCGGGGCTGCTCCGCGGTGGAGCGCAAGTACAGGATCAGAACGCTTTGCTGTAGAACAGCGAGTACGACTCGATCCCGTCGTTAGGCTGCTTCAGCCCGGCGTTGGAGTAGTGCATGGCGCGGATGCCGATCTTCTGCTCCGCCGGCAGCTTCAGGCCGAAACCGATCCGGTCCTCGAAGTTCACCGACGAGCCAAGGCGCTGGTCGCCCACGTCGGTCTTGGAGAACGCCGCCAGGCCAATACCCGCCTCGATGAACGGAGTGTAGGTAAAGCCACTGAATTCATAGACGAACACCGGGCTGATCGACAGCGAGTGGGCCCCACTGGCCTCGCCGCCTTCCCAGTAGGTGTAGGCCGCATCCCAGTATCCGGTCAGGTGCCCGGTGCTGCTTTCCAGCCATTTCTTGTCCCAATCGAAGGACAGGCCGATGCGGTAGGTCATGTCGCCCTGGCCAGTGGCGCCCACGGCACCAGACATCTGCGCGGCCTGGGCCAGGTTGGCGCCGGCGAGTGCCAGCACTGCAACGGCCAACGTTGTGGCCAGACGGGTTTTCATCAATGACTTTCTCCTGATGGTCTTCACGGACAGGGCCGCGAAATGCGCGTCCCTGCGTCGATGGAGGCTACGCCCCTCGTTTTTCCTGCATTGGCACCCCCAGACTGTACAAGGGTTACAAGCGGTAATACTTCTTTGATTATTGTCAGAATGTACTGATAGTGGGAAGTGATTTGCCACTATTGGCTAAAGGACATTGGGTGCTCGCCATTGGTTCAGTCGTATTCCGCTTCCTCGTGTTCACCCAGCAATCGGCGCTGCCTGGGCGTCGCTCGCCCCGCGACAGGAAACTTACCGCCAATTGAGATCAACCCGCGCCGGCGCCTTGCCGTCCACCGTCACCTGCTGCTGCACCGTCTGGCCCTCGGCATTGCCGACCACGCGGTAGTGCCCAGGGGGCAATTGCACGAAGATCAACGGACCGACGTCCTGCAACGTCAGTACCGACTGGCCCTGGGCCGATTGGATATCCACCGCGGCACCACTCTGGAACTTGCCTTCGGCACCGGTCGAGAGGGTGATGTGCAGGTCGTAGCCGGGTGTGCGGCGCAGGGCATCGGCTTCATCCTGGCCGATACCGCCCTGCAGGTAGCGGATGCCGTTCTGTTCCTGGGGCTGCAATTGCACGCCCTGCGGATCGATGGGGGTATTCAGGTCGGTGGCCGCTGCAAGGTTCCAAGGCATGGCCAATGCCAGCAACAGCGCGGCGCAAAGGCCGTAATGGTGAGTGCGCATGGTGCATTCCTCCCTGGTGGGATGGTCTACACAATTTGGAGGGTTTTCCGGGGCTCGGGTTCGCCCGTTGACGCACCGTTAGTCCGCGAGGCGTTGCCCTCAAGACAAGGGCAGCTCACGACGCTCCTCCAGCAACTTGATGAACATGCTCAAGCTGCGCGACACCGTCCCCCGTCGCCACACCAGCCAGGTCTTCAAGTAGCGAAAATCCTCGGCCATCGGCCAGGCGCTGACCGTGCTGCACCCCGGCATGTTTTCGAGCATGCTGCGCGGCATCATCGCCAGGCCTGCGCCTGCGCTGACACAGGCGAGCATGCCATGGTACGACTCCATCTCGTGGATCTTGCCCGGCACCGCCTGGTCATGAATGAACCAGCTTTCGAAATGGTGGCGGTACGAGCAGTTGGCGCGAAAGGCGTAGATGCTCGAGCCGTTGACGTCCCGGGCACGGGTCACGGGCGGGTGGTTGAGCGGTGCGATGACCATCATCTCTTCCTCGAACACCGGCATGCCTTCCAGCGTCGGGTGCAGCACCGGTCCATCGACGAAAGCCGCCACCAGGCGCCCGGACAACACCCCTTCGAGCATGGTCCCCGACGGCCCGGTGGACAGGTCCAGGTCGACCTTCGGGTAGCGCTGGTTGTAGGCCGCCAGCAAGGCCGGGATGCGCACCGCGGCGGTGCTTTCCAGCGAACCCAGGGCAAAAGTGCCCTGGGGGTCCTCCCCCGCCACGGTCAGGCGTGCCTCGTGTACCAGATCGAGGATGCGCCGGGTGTACTCGAGGAAGTTCCAGCCGGCCGGTGACAGGCGCAGGCGGCTCTTCTCGCGGATGAACAGCTCGACACCCAGGTCCTCCTCCAGCTGCTTGATACGGGTGGTCAGGTTCGACGGCACCCGATGGATCTGCTGGGCGGCGGCGCTGATGCTGCCGTGCTCGGCCACGGCCTTGAACATCTCGAGTTGCACCAGGTCCACAGTCATTCTCCAAACGTGAATGTTTCGCTCATTATTATTCAGTTTTCATTAAAGCGCGCCACCACTAGTCTGCGCTCACCCCATCAGAACAATGAGAGTCCTGCCATGAGCGAGATCAGCAGCCTGACCCACGCCATCTCCGTCGACCCCTACAGCGGCGAACGGATCGGCCATTACGCCTTCGACACCGACGCCGCACTGGACGCGGCGCTGCAACGCGCCAAGGCCGGCTACAGCCAGTGGCGCAAAGTGTCGCTGGGTCAGCGCAGCGAGTACCTGGTCGCGCTCGGGCAGGCCCTGCAGGCCAACGCCGAGGCCTTCGCGCAGATGATCGCCCGCGAGATCGGCAAGCCGATCAGTCAGGCCCGCGGTGAAGTCAGCAAGTGTGTCGGCCTGTGCCAGTGGTACGCCGAACACGGCCCGGCCATGCTCGCGCCGGAGCCGACCCAGATCGAAAAGGCCCGTATCGAATACCGTCCGCTTGGCCCGATCCTCGCCGTGATGCCGTGGAACTTCCCGGTCTGGCAGGTGCTGCGCGGCGCGGTGCCGGCGCTGCTGGCGGGCAACACCTACGTGCTCAAGCACGCGCCCAACGTGATGGGTAGCGCCTACCTGCTGGCCGACCTGTTCAAACGCGCCGGCCTGCCTGAGGGCGTGTTCGAAGTGCTCAATGTCACCCCAGAGGGCGTCACCCGCGCCATCAACGATCCGCGCATCGCCGCCATCACCCTGACCGGCAGCGTGCGCGCCGGCATGGCCATCGGCGCGCAAGCCGGTGCGGCGCTGAAGAAGTGCGTGCTGGAGCTGGGCGGCTCCGATCCGTTCATCGTACTGGCCGATGCCGACCTTGATGCCGCGGTGAAGGCCGCCGTGATCGGCCGCTACCAGAACACCGGCCAGGTCTGCGCCGCGGCCAAGCGCCTGATTGTCGAAGAAAGCATTGTCGAGGCGTTCACCCACAAGTTCGTCGAGGCCACCCGTGCGCTGACCGTCGGCAATCCGCTGGACGACGCCACCTACATCGGCCCGATGGCCCGCTACGACCTGCGCGATGAACTCGACGGCCAGGTCCAGGCGACCCTCGCCGAAGGCGCCACCCTGCTGCTGGGGGGCAAAAAGGTCGAGGGTGCGGCCAACTTCTACGAGCCGACTGTATTCGCCAACGTCACCCCGGACATGACCGCGTTCAAACAGGAGCTGTTCGGGCCGGTGGCGGCGATCATCAGCGCCCGCGACGCCGACCACGCCGTGGCGCTGGCCAACGACAGCGAATTCGGCTTGGCCGCAACCATCTACACCGCCGACTATGCCTTGGCCGAGCGCATGACCGCTGCGCTGGACACCGGCGGCGTGTTCATCAACGGCTACTGCGCATCCGACCCCCGCGTGGCGTTCGGTGGCGTGAAGAAAAGTGGCTTTGGCCGTGAGCTGTCACACTTCGGCGTGCGCGAGTTCACCAATGCCCAGACGGTGTGGCTGGATCGCAACTGATCCCCGCTCCCCGTTACCACCGCTGCGGGAGCGGCTCCAGCCGCCCCGCACCTGACGTTGCCGCCTGGCCATGCGCAACTGGGCTGCAAATCGGCCCGATCCTGTATCTTGAATCCCCTTCCCATACACGAATAATCGAGCACCTCCCCAGCGAACCGGAGGTACCCATGAGCCTGCAACCCGACACCCGTCGCCTGACCGTCCCTGAACTGGCCGCCATGAAGGGCCGGCAGAAGATCGTCGCCCTCACCGCCTACAGCACGCCGATCGCTCGCCTGATCGACCCGTTGGTGGACTTCATCCTGGTGGGCGACTCGACCGCCATGGTCGCCTATGGACGGCGCTCAACCTTGTTCATGCGGCTGGACGAAACCATCAGCCACACCCGTGCCGTGGTCGACTGCACCCAGCACGCCTGCGTGATCGCCGACATGCCGTTCGGCAGTTACCAGGAGTCCCCTGAACAGGCACTGCGCAGTTGCGCCAGGGTACTGGCCGAAACCGGCTGCGACGCGGTGAAGCTGGAAAGCAACCGCGCACTGGCCGCCACGGTGGCGTTCCTGGTCGAGCGGGGTATTCCGGTGATGGCCCACGTCGGCCTGATGCCGCAGTTCGTCAATGTCCTGGGCGGCTACAAGGCACAAGGGCTGACCGAGGAAAGCGCCGCCACCATCCATGCCGATGCGCGCGCCAACCTGGCCGCCGGCGCCTTCAGCCTGCTGCTCGAGGGCGTGGCCGAGCCACTGGCCCGACGAATCAGCGAAGAAAGTCGGCAGCCTTGCATCGGTATCGGCGCCTCCCCGGCCTGCGATGGCCAGATCCTGGTCACCGAGGATCTCCTCGGGCTGAGCGGGCCGCGCAAGGCGAAGTTCGTCAAGCAGTACGCCGACGTGTCGACAGTCATCCGCTTAGCCTGCGCCCGCTATGCCAATGAAGTGCGTCAGGGTGAGTTCCCTGAACGCGAGCATTGCTACGGCAGCTGAGGTGCCTGACGGATCGCCCGGGCCAGCTTGACCAGCGCAGCTTCGATGTCCAGCTGCCAATCGACGGTAAAGCTCAGCCGCAGATGGTCGCACCAGAACCCAGCCTGGCTGAACAACGCCCCCGGCACGATCACCACGCCCTGATCCAGCAACTGCTTGCACACGGCCTGCATGTCTACCGGGCGCACCGCCTGCAGCCAGAACGTGGCGCCCGCCACGGGCATCGTCAGGCGCAGGCAGTCGGCGGCGTGACGCTCAAGCAACTGCGCCATGCGCTGCCGGCTGCGTGCCAGATGCCGGATCAGCTGGCCCTGGTGCCGAGCCAGGCGTCCGGAGCTCAACAAACGGGCAACGGCCTGTTGCCGATAGCTCGGCAATCGAAAGCCCTGGGCAAGAAAGGCTTGGGCCAGGCTCGGCGTCGCGCCACGGCACAACAGGTAGCCGAACGGCGCCTCTGCGCCGATGCACTTGTCGAAGCCGGCCAGCACCAGCAAGCGCTCTGGGTCGGCATAGTCACGGTAGCGCTGGCCCGTCGCAGCCTCGCACAGCGCACCATAACTGTCGTTTTCGATCAGCCATGCCTGGTGCTCGGCCAACAGGGCACACAGGTGCTGTTTATCCTGGATCGGCATCACGCCGCCCTGGGGTATGTTGACGGTCGAGGACAGTACCGCCGCCCTGATCGGCTTTTCGCTGAATACTCGCGCCACGGCCTGCAGATCGAAGCTACCGTCCGCGCCAAGGGGTGCCTCGACGATCTGCATCCCCGCCGCCTGCAGCAGCCGCAGGACCAGCCAGGAGCAAGGCGACTCGACCAGTACCCAGGCCCCCCGTGGCAGCAGTGTGCGCAGCGCAAGCTCGAACACGCTGCGCCAATCGGCGCCAACGAACACCTGGTCGGCCTGCCAATGATCATCCACGCCACGGCTGTAGCGGCGGGCCAGGGCCTCGCGCAGCGCCGGTTCGCCAAAGGGCGCGAACGGTGGTGCGTCGGCACGGGGCAACTGGCGCAGCAGCTCGCGTTCGACACTCAGCAACGGCCCCTCCAGGGACGCCAGCATGGTCGGGGAGTCGCTGCTCAAGGCCAGCATGCCCGGTTGCCGGGCGCTGGCATACAAACAGTCGATCAGGCTGAGCGCAGGCGGCAGCCGCGACGATGCTGCACCGGCCACGCTGAAGTAACCAATCTTGGGGCGTGCCTGGATCCGCCCCTGGGTTTCAAGCAGGGCGAAAGCCTGTTTGCTGGACGACAGCGAGACGTTCAGGTGCCGGGCGACATCGCGCAGCGAGGGCAACCGATGCGCCAGCTCCGGTGCGCGGGCATCAAGCCAGTCGCTCAGGTAGCGGTGGACTTTCTGGTAGGTGAAACGGGGCGTCTGCGCGGTGTCCATACCGGTCCTCCGATAAACTGCGGCAGGCACACTAGCAAGCTTTGCCGCACTGTCCTAGGCTCTGCACCAAATGTATCTGCACTCGCTCGGAATGCTCATGTACGCCAGTACATTCCGCTTCCTCACCCCGTTTCGCCTTGTCTGGCCTTCGCGCAGACACATTTGCTACAGACCCTAGCTTGCCCGTCGCCGCTTGAGCGTTTCGCTCGGCAGTTCGCGAAACAGCTGCCGGTAACTTTCGGAAAACCGTCCCAGGTGCCAGAACGACCAGCGCATCGCCACTTCGGCCACGGTCGCGTCACCGGCCAGCAGATCGCGCCGCGCGCCGTTCAGACGACGCAGGCGCAACCAATGCGCCGGTGGCAGGTTGGTGAAACCCTTGAAGGCTTGCTGCAATTGACGCACGGAAACCCCGGCGACCTTGGCCAGCTGCAGCAGGTTTAGGGTTTCGTCGGGGCAGTCGGCGGCCCACTCGCTGACCCGGCGCATGATCGCCCGCTCCTCGTCGCGCCGCCCCAGCGCCTCGCCCTGCAGGCGCTGGCCGGCGTTGTCGAGGATGAACAGGCAGTCCTCCAGCAACTGCTCGCCCAGCGCCCCGCCCTCCAGCGGGCAATCGGCCTGTCCCAGCTGCGTGAGCGTGGCGCTCAGCCAGTTGCCGAACAAAGCGTTCTGCTGGCAGGTCAGCGGCACCATGAACAGACCGCGCAGGCGGTCCAGGTCGAGGCCGTGGCTGGCCAAAAACGGCTGCTCGAACACCACCGCCACTTCCTGGTAGTTCTCCGGGGTGATCCAGATATTGCGGCTGTCTTCATTGAGCAGATAGAGGCTGTTTTCGCTGCGGTCGAAGCAGAACGCCAGGGCGCCGCTGGGCGCGCGAAAGAACTGCTCGACCCGGGTGTTCAGACGCTCCTCGTAGACCTCCACGCCATCGAGGCCCAGCCAGCGCAGCTGGCCGTTGAAATGCCCGGGCGACATCTGCCGGTATTGCTGCTGCCAGCCAGGGGTGACGCGGGTCTGTTCGGTCACATCGGTGGTGCGGTAATCCTGGACCTGCAAGGCGGTTGGCGTTGTCACGCGCTGTCCTAGTTGCACTCTTTTGGTGCATTAATTGCCGAAGAAAGTGGATAGATCACCCTGGGGGGCAGCGACCAAGATAGTCCTCAGCGTCACCTGTGGGAAGTGCCCCTCGGCACTGAACGCCTTGCGTCCCACCACAACTACCCAACCAAGAGGTTTGTATGAACGCCCCCTTCGATCAGCTGTCCACCTGGCTGAAAGAACACCGGATCACCGAAGTCGAATGCGTGATCAGCGACCTGACCGGCATCGCCCGCGGCAAGATCGCCCCGACCGCCAAGTTCCTCCACGAGCGCGGCATGCGCCTGCCCGAGAGCGTGCTGCTGCAGACCGTCACCGGCGACTATGTCGACGACGACATCTACTACAGCCTGCTCGACGCCGCCGATATCGACATGGTCTGCCGCCCCGACCCCACGGCGGTGTACCAGATCCCCTGGGCCATCGAACCGACCGCGATCGTCATCCACGACACCTTCGACAAACAAGGCAACCCCATCGAGCTGTCGCCGCGCAACGTACTGAAGAAGGTGCTCAAGCTGTACGCCGACAGGGGCTGGCAGCCGATCGTCGCGCCGGAGATGGAGTTCTACCTCACCCAGCGCTGCGAGGACCCGGACCTGCCGCTGCAGGTGCCGCTGGGCCGCTCGGGCCGTGCCGAAAGTGGCCGTCAGTCGTTTTCCATCGATGCCGCCAACGAATTCGACCCGCTGTTCGAGGACGTCTACGACTGGTGTGAAATCCAGGGTCTGGACCTCGACACGCTGATCCATGAAGACGGCCCGGCGCAGATGGAGATCAACTTCCGCCACGGCGACGCCCTGGACCTGGCCGACCAGATCACCGTATTCAAGCGCACGATGCGCGAGGCGGCGCTCAAGCACAACGTCACCGCCACCTTCATGGCCAAGCCGATCACCGATGAACCGGGCAGCGCCATGCACCTGCACCAGAGCGTGGTCGACATCGCCACGGGCAAGCCGATCTTCGCCAATGACGACGGCAGCATGAGCGAGCTGTTCCTGCACCATATCGGCGGCCTGCAGAAGTACATCCCCAAGCTGTTGCCGATGTTCGCGCCGAACGTCAACTCGTTCCGCCGCTTCCTGCCTGACACCTCGGCGCCGGTGAACGTCGAATGGGGTGAGGAAAACCGTACCGCCGGCCTGCGCGTGCCAACGTCGAGCCCCGAAGCGATGCGCGTGGAGAACCGCCTGCCGGGCGCCGACGCCAACCCCTACCTGGCCATCGCCGCGAGCCTGCTGTGCGGTTACATCGGCATGGTCGAGAAACTCGAACCCAGCGCCCCGGTACAGGGCCGCGCCTATGAGCGGCGCAACCTGCGCCTGCCGATCACCATCGAGGACGCGCTGCAGCACATGGAAGACTGCGAAAAGGTGCAGCAGTACCTCGGCCAGCAGTTCGTCCAGGGCTACGTCGCGGTCAAGCGTGCCGAGCATGAAAACTTCAAGCGCGTGATCAGTTCGTGGGAGCGCGAGTTCCTGCTGTTGAGCGTCTGATCCGCTTTCTGGCAGGCCAGATCCCACGGCAGAACCAAGATGCCTGTGGGAGCCGGCTTGCCGGCGATGGGCTGCAAAGCAGCCCCTACACCACCGAACTCGAAAAACAAGACCAACGAGGTGTCGACATGCGTCATCCGCAAGCTTTGATCCCCGCAACCTTCGCCCTGCTGTTCGGCGCGGCCGTCCAGGCCCAGCCGACGGTGAGCGTCTACAACTGGACCGACTACATCGGTGACACCACCCTGGCCGACTTCCAGGCCAGCAGCGGGATCAAGGTGGTCTATGACGTGTTCGACTCCAACGAAACCCTGGAGGGCAAGCTGCTGGCCGGGCGCACCGGCTACGACGTGGTCGTGCCCTCCAACCATTTCCTCGCGCGCCAGGCTCAGGCCGGCGCGTTCCTGCCGCTGGACCGCAGCAAGCTGCCGAACTGGCGGCACCTGGACCCGAAACTGCTCAAGCAACTGGAGCAGAACGACCCGGGCAACCAGTACGCCGTACCGTACCTCTGGGGCACCAACGGCATCGGCTACAACGTCGACAAGGTCAAGGCGGTGCTGGGCATCGACAGGATCGACTCCTGGGCCGTACTGTTCGAAGCCGAGAACCTGAAGAAGCTCAAGCAGTGCGGCGTGGCGTTCATGGACTCGCCCGACGAGCTCTACCCCGCCATGCTCAACTACCTGGGCATGAACCCGCGCAGCGAGAAGGCCGATGACTACAAGAAGGCCGAGGCCCGCCTGTTGGAGCTGCGCCCGTACATCACCTACTTCCATTCCTCCAAGTACGTTTCGGACTTGGCCAACGGTGATGTCTGCATCGCCTTCGGCTACTCCGGCGACGTACTGCAGGCCGCGCACCGCGCCGAAGAGGCCGGCAACGGCGTCAAGGTCGCCTACAGCATTCCCAAGGAAGGCAGCAACCTGTGGTTCGACCTGCTGGCCATCCCCAAGGACGCCAAGAACCCCGAGCAGGCCCTGGCCTTCATCAACTACCTGCTCGACCCCAAGGTGATCGCCAAGGTCAGTGCCACGGTCGGCTATGCCAACGCCAACCCCGACGCCAAGGCCGACATGGACCCGGCGCTGGTCGACAACCCCGAAATCTACCCGCCGCAGGAGGTGCTGGACAAACTGTATGTCTCGTCCATGCAGAGCCCGCCGATCCTGCGGCAGATGACCCGCTCCTGGAGCAAGATCAAGTCCAACCGCTGAGTCGAGCCCACCCATGCCCCACATGACTGAACACACTGCCTCCTACTACGCCGCCTCGGCGCGCCAGGCGGCGACCTACCCCGCGCTCGACCAGGACCTGCAGGCCGATGTCTGCGTGGTCGGCGGTGGCCTGACCGGGGTCAACGCGGCCCTGGAGCTGGCCGAACGCGGCCTCTCGGTGATCCTGCTGGAGGCCCGCCGTATTGGCTGGGGCGCCAGCGGGCGCAACGGCGGGCAACTGATCCGCGGCATCGGCCATGACGTCTCGGGCTTTGCCCGCCATGTCGGCCAGGACGGCGTGCGCTACCTCAAGCAGGCCGGGATCGATTCGGTGGCCCTGGTCGCCCGCCGTATCGCGCAATATGGCATCGACTGCGACCTGCGCTGGGGGTTCTGCGAGCTGGCCAACACCCCCGCCCAGTTCGCCGCATTCGAGGACGAGCAACGCGACCTCGCCACACTGGGCTACCCGCATGAGACCCGCCTGGTCGGCCCCGAGCGCATGCACGAGATCGTCGCCAGCGACCTGTACGCCGGTGGCCTGGTCGACATGGGCTCGGGCCATCTGCACCCGCTCGACCTGGTCCAGGGCGAAGCCCACGCCGCCCATGGCCTGGGGGTGCGCATCTTCGAGCAAAGCCCGGTACTGCGCATCGAACATGGCAGTACGGTGACCCTGCACACCGCCCGCGGCAAGGTGCGCGCGCAGAGCCTGGTACTCGGCTGCAACGCCCACCTCGACGAACTGGAGCCACGCTTGAGTGGCAAGGTGCTGCCGGCCGGCAGCTACGTGGTGGCGACCGAGCCACTGCCTGAAGGCCTGGCGCGTACGCTGATCCCGCAGAACATGGCGCTGTGCGACCAGAAAGTGGGCCTGGACTACTACCGCCTGACCGCCGACAACCGCCTGCTGTTCGGCGGTGCCTGCCACTATTCCGGGCGCGACCCCAAGGACATCGGCGCCTACATGCAGCCCAAGGTGCTCAAGGTGTTCCCGCAACTGGCCGAGGTGCGCCTGGACTACCAGTGGGGCGGCATGATCGGCATCACCGCCAACCGCTTCCCCCAGGTAGGCCGGCTCAGCCAACACCCCAACGTGTTCTATGCCCAGGGCTACTCCGGGCATGGCCTGAACGTCACCCACTGGACCGCGAAACTGCTCGCCGAGGCCATTGCCACCGAGCAAAGCCATGGCTTTGATGTGTTTCGCGCGGTGCCGCACCTGACCTTCCCCGGCGGCAAGGCACTGCGCTCGCCGCTGCTGGCACTGGGGATGCTGTGGTACCGCTTGCGCGAGGCACTGGGCTGACGGCCCACCTTCAAAGGATGGCTTGAAGCCCCTTGTCGGCAATGATGTTCAGCAGCTTCAAGGCCGGCCCGGCCGGGCGTGTTTCGCCCTGCTCCCATTTGCGCACTGTCGATGCGCTGGTGTGCAGGTGCAGGGCGAACACCGGTTGGCTGAAGTTAAGGGCTTCACGCAGGTCGCGGATGTCCTGGGCAGTGAACGCTCGCACCGGAGCCGGGCAGATCGCCTCGAAGTCCCTAAGTGTAACCTTGCCGACAGCACCGGCCTGTTCCAGGGCCGACAGGTCGGCACGCAATGACTCAATGAGTTTGCTGGTCACAGTGGACCTCCATCAATACCCCGCAACCCAATGCCTTGGCCAGGGCGTGGGGTGATAATTCCAGAAATACCTTGCCGGTAAACTGCAGGGCCTTTTGCTCGGCCGGCGTGACATTGGCCAGGTCGCTTTTGGCGAATCCATGCAAGAACACATATCGATCGCCTATACGAGCCGACAGTAGCGTGCGGTAACCACCCCGCTTGCCACTGCAAAGGCCAGCAATGCGCTTCTTGAATAATAAACCGCCAAGACTCGCGTCAACCAACCCACTCTGCATTTCTGCAACTGCTCGGCAGAGCAGGTGGTCCGGCAAGCACTCCCTGGCTTGCCAGCGGGCAAACTCCCTACGCTTGTAGACATCCATGATCGGCACTCTAAACATACCCGTAAAGGGCATACTTTTCCACTTTCAGTGATGAATGGATAGTCAGCCCAATCAGGTTGATCGGTGGGAAACGGCAACTGTCGACAGCCCGAACGCTGGCCTTCGGCCCACCACCTGCTAGCGTTGTCCTGGCCCCTTCCCTCATGGACCTCGTCATCATGAAGCACCTGCCTCGCACCACCCTGCTGTGCGCTGCTCTGCTGGCCCTGGTTGCCTGCTCCAGCAACCGTGTCGACCCCAAGGACTATTCCGGGTTTCTCAAGGACTACAGCCGCCTGAAGCCGGCCGAAAGCGTCTCCGGCGCGCCGGTGATGCGCTGGATCGACCCGGACGTGAAGGCCAGCCAGTACACCAAGGTGTTCATCGAACCGAGCCAGTTCTACCCCAAGCCGCAACCGACCAACGTGATCTCGGCGCAGACCCTGCAAGAGATCACCCGCTACTTCAACGAAGCGATGCGCCGCGAACTCGGCAGTGTGCTTACCCTGGTCAAGGAGCCCGGGCCGAATACCATCGTGGTGCGCCCGGCGATCACCGCGGTCTCCACCAGCACCGAAGGCCTCAAACCCTATGAAGTGATCCCCATCGCCCTGGTCGCCGCGGCGGTCAACACCGCCGCCGGTGGCCGCGACCAGGCCGTGGACATCGCCGTGGAGGCGGCCTTCCTCGATGGCGCCAGCCAGAACGTGTTGGCCCAGGTGGTGCGCAAGGGCAGTGGCAAGGACCTGGAGAACGACACCACGCAGCTGACCCTGAACGACGTCAAGCCGGTGCTCGACGGCTGGGCCAGCGACATGCGCCGCAGCTTCGTGGCCCTGCAACAGAAAGCGAAGTAAGTGACCATTCGGTCAATGCGCGACCACTCGTCGGACGTACTGTAAAAAGGCCATCACTGCCTGGCCGGCCTGCTTAACTCAAGCGGGCTGCCAGGCAGGCGGCACCGCGTACCAGGGATGGCTGCACAAGCCGGCTGCCAACAGCCGCTCGCACCGGGCAAGCCTGTTCTCCCCGCCCGGTCTCCCACCTCCTCCGCCTCTTCGCCCGCCTGCGCCAGTCGTGGTTATCGGTATGTCATTCATCGAATGCAATGGAGGCAATCATGTCTGAATCGCTGCTCGCACCGTCGGAAGGTCTTTTCCCGGTGTCCTACCTCATTGGTACCAACGCGCCAGGTGCCCCGCGCCTGCAAGTCGACCTGCTGGTCTACACGCCAGACCGCAGCGTCAACGGCCACGCGCTGATCACCCAGACCACCAACCCACCGCTGGAGCTGGGGCTGGATGTCTGGGGCACCTACAGCTACCTCACCGTGCAGCCGCCAAGCGAAGGCAAGATCCTGCTGACGGTACGTGGCAACCATGGCGGACCGCACGCCAACTCGCCGGAGCAGTTCGAACTGCGTGCGCTTCTCGACCAGGACTGGCAGAAAGGTACGGCCAGCTACCGCTACTACAACGGCCAGCGCTGGATCGAGGTGGACAACGTACCCGTCGTGCTGGAGCTCAAGCGCATCCAGACACTGGCGAACGTCGACCTGACGACCGAACTGCACAACGCCACCCTGGAGGCAGTGATCGCCACCGGTGATGTCGCGCAACTCAAGCATCTGGCCAGCGGTGCCGTGGGCAAAGCCCTGGACCAAGCTCTTGCCTCGACCAAAAGCCCGGCCGCCAAGGCCGCCAAGAAAGCCTGAGCAGACAAGGAGAATCAGCATGTCCTTCGGACTTTTTCATACCCGCCTGAACGTCAGCAACGGGCTGCTCGGCGCACCGATCCTGACCCTCGACCTGCTGGTGAATACCGTGCAGAAGAAGGTCACCGGCAGGGCTTCCATCATCCAGACCACGCATCCGGTTCAGGTGTTCCACGCCAAGGTGTGGGGCGGCTACAGCGAGCTGCCGTTCGCGCCCGCGGGTAGCCCGTCGATCGTCCTGCACCTGGATGGCAGCCCTAGCGGCCCGCTCAGCCAGATTGCCCAGACCTTCCACCTGCAGGGTCTGCTCGACCAGGGCTGGAATGTCGGCACTGCCAGCTACCGCTACTTCATCAACGGCCATTGGGTCGACCAGCATGGCCGCGTGCGCAAGGCGCCGGACATCACCCACCAGGATCAACCGCGACCAGCGGAGCGCCTGAAGGCCGCGATCAGGCACCTGGAAAGCGTCTGACCTGAGCGGTCCGCGAGGCAAGTCCTCCCCCACGCTTTCACGTGGGAGCGGGCTTGCCCCGCGTTCATTGGTCAGGCCATGAAGCTGTAGGCGATCGCCGACAGCGTGATCAAGCCGATCAGCACCACGAACACATTCGACAGCTTGCCCGAGTACTGGCGCAACGCCGGCACCTTCTGTACCGCGTACATCGGCATCAGGAACAGCAGGCAGGCGATCACCGGCCCACCAAGGCTCTCGATCAGCCCGAGGATGCTTGGGTTGAGGGTGGCCACCGCCCAGCAGGTCACCAGCATGAACAACGCGGTGGCGCGCTCCAGGCGCTTGGCCGGCCATGTCTTGCCGCGCCCGCGCAGGCTCTTGACGATCATGCCCTGGAAGCCTTCGCTGGCCCCGATGTAGTGGCCGAGGAAAGACTTGGTGATAGCCACCAGCGCGATCAGTGGCGCGACGAAGGCGATCACCGGGGTCTGGAAGTGGTTGGCCAGGTACGACAGGATCGAGATGTTCTGCGCCTTGGCCGCGGCCAGGTCCGCCGGGCTCAGGGCCAGCACGCAGCTGAAGCAGAAGAACATCACCGTCAGCACCATCATCACATGGGCCGCGGCCAGGGTCCGGCCACTCTTGCGGTCGGCATCATTACCATAGCGGTGCTTCTGGTCGACGGCGAAAGCCGAGATGATCGGCGAGTGGTTGAACGAGAACACCATCACCGGAATCGCCAGCCACAAGGTCAGCAACAGCTTCGAGGCACTGATGCCCTCGTTGGCCTGGGCGAAGAAGGCGCCGTTCCAGTTGGGGATCAGGCTCAGCGCCAGCAGCAGCAACGAGGCGACGAAGGGATACACCAGCACGCTCATGGCCTTGACGATGATCTGCTGGCCGCAGCGCACCACGATCATCAACCCGCAGATCAGCAGCAACGCCAACAGCGCTCGGGGCGGCGCACCGATGTGTAGCTGGTGCTCGAAGAAGCTGGTCAGGGAATTGGTCAATGCCACGCTGTAGACCAGCAGGATCGGGAAGATGGCGAAGAAGTACAGCAAGGTGATGAGCTTGCCGGCGCCCACGCCGAAATGCTCCTCCACCACTTCGGTGATGTCCTCGTTACCGCCTTTGCGCCCGGACAGCACGAAGCGCGTCAGGGCGCGGTGGGCGAAGAAGGTCATGGGGAAGGCCAGCAATGCCAGGATCAGCAACGGCCAGAAGCCCCCGACCCCGGCGTTGATCGGCAGGAACAGGGTGCCGGCGCCGATCGCCGTGCCATACAGGCCCAGGGCCCAGGTGGTGTCGTGGCGGTTCCAGGTGGTCGAGCCACTGGCCGAAGCCGGGGCAGCCGAATCCGCACGAACGCTCGTGGTGCTTTGTACATCAGTCATGGGTATCGCCTTGTAGTTGTTTTTGTCGCAGGTACAGCGGGTGTTGCAGGTTCAATCAGGTTTGCGGGGCACTTCGCGGGAGCCTGTTTCTCAGCACTCGACGAACGCGACGGCCAGGCCGCCGCGGGAGGTTTCCTTGTAGTTGGCGTGCATGTCCGCGCCGGTATCGCGCATGGTGCGGATCACCCGGTCGAGGGAGATGAAATGCTCGCCGTCGCCACGCAAGGCCATCTGCACGGCGTTGATGGCCTTCACCGCGGCAATCGCATTGCGCTCGATGCACGGGATCTGCACCAGGCCACCCACGGGGTCGCAGGTCAGCCCGAGGTTGTGCTCCAGCGCGATCTCGGCGGCGTTTTCCAGCTGCGGCGGGGTCGCGCCAAGCACCTCGGCGAGCCCTGCGGCAGCCATCGAGCAGGCCGAGCCCACTTCACCCTGGCAACCGACTTCGGCGCCGGAAATCGAAGCGTTCTTCTTGCACAGAATGCCCACTGCGGCCGCCGCCAGGAGAAACGCCACCACATCGTCGTCACAGGCGCCGGGGTTGAACTTCATGTAGTAGTGCAGCACCGCCGGGATGATGCCGGCGGCGCCGTTGGTGGGCGCGGTGACCATGCGCCCGCCGGCGGCGTTCTCTTCGTTCACCGCCAGGGCGAACAGGTTGACCCACTCCATGGCGCTGAGGGTCGAGCCGATCACGTTCGGCTTGCCGACCTCCTGCAGGCTGCGGTGCAGGCGCGCCGCCCGGCGCTTGACCTTGAGCCCACCCGGCAGGATGCCTTCGTTGCGCAGGCCGTTGTCGACGCACTCGCCCATCGCCGCCCAGATCTTCAACAGGCCTTCGCGGACCTCGCTTTCCGGGCGCCAGGCGCACTCGTTGGCCAGCATCAGCTGGCTGACGCTGAGGTTGTGGGCCTTGCACAGGGCAAGCAGTTCGGCACCGCTGGAAAATTCGTAAGGCAGCTCGACCAGGCCTTCATCGCTCGAAGGCGCATCGATTTCAGCTTGTTCGACGATGAAGCCTCCGCCCACCGAAAAGTAGGTCTGGCTGAACTGGCTGCCCTGCCCGTCGAAGCTTTCCAGGGTCATCGCATTGGGATGGTAGGCCAGGCTCTCGTCCAGCAGGCGCATGTCGCGGCTGTACTGGAAGTCGATTGGATGACTGCCGTCGAGCATCAGGCAGTGCTCCTGCATCAGCTGGTCGATGCGTGGCTCGATGCTGTGCGGGTCGATCCGGTCCGGCCACTGGCCCATCAGCCCCAACAGGCAGGCACGGTCGGTGGCGTGCCCGACCCCCGTGGCCGACAGCGAGCCATAAAGGCGTACCTCGACCCGGCGAACCTGGGCCAGCAAGCCGCGCTCGCGCAGGGCCTGGGCAAAGGTCGCCGCGGCGCGCATGGGGCCGACGGTGTGGGAGCTGGATGGGCCGATGCCAATCTTGAAAAGGTCGAAAACACTGATAGCCATGCTAATGCCTGACCGTGACGGCAATCTGCGACACGCCACGGCTCTCCGGAAAATTTGAGCGGTATTGCCAAGTTGCGCGATACTGCCGCGCTCAGGCCAGCTTGACCAACGAAACTTCCTACACAAGCCTTTAGCAGGACTAAACAATGAAAGGCCCACTCAATGGCCAGGTGTTCGTCTGGCTGCACGTGTTCTCCTGTGCGGCGCGACATCTGTCGTTCACCCGCTGCGCCGAAGAGCTGCACATCACTCCCGGAGCAGTCAGCCAGCAGATGCGCCAGCTCGAGGAGCGCCTGGGCTTTCGCCTGTTCCTGCGCCGTGCTCGCGGCGTCGAGTTGTCCGCCGAAGGCCAGCGCCTGGCGCAGACCGTGGCCGAAGCCTACGGCAGCATCGAGGCCGAGCTGCTGCGCCTGGACGCCGGCGAGATCCGCGGCACCTTGCGCCTGCGCTCGATCCCCTCGTTCCTGGCCAAGTGGCTGACCCCGCGCCTGCCGCGTTTCCAGCAACGCTATCCGGACATTGAGCTGCGCCTGGTGGCCGAGGACAGTAACCAGGCGCTGCACCCGGAAGACTTCGACCTGGCCATCGATCTCAACGATGGCAGCTATCCGGGCATGCTCTCCACGCCTCTGCTCGACGAGCAGATCTTCCCGGTGTGCTCGCCTGCCCTGCTGCGCGGCCGCCCGCCCCTGCACGGCCCGGCCGGCCTGGCCCACTACCCGCTGCTGCATGACATCACCGCCTGGCGCGGCAGCTCGGAATACGCCGAGTGGGAGTTCTACCTCGACGGCATCGGTGCCGGCGGGCTGGACGTACGCCGCGGACATACCTTCAACCGCAACCACCTGACCATCGAGGCCGCCATCGCCGGGGTCGGCGTGGCCATCGCCCGGCGCACCCTGCTCAACGACGAACTGGAACGCGGCGCGCTAATCGTGCCGTTCGGGGTGCCTATCGCCAACCACAAGCGTTATGTGCTGCTGTATCCACCGGGCGGATTGAGCCAACCTGGGGCGCGGGCGGTGCATGACTGGTTGGTGGAAGAAGCGCAGAGCTTTCGCGCCATGCACCCATTGGCACTGTCGGCGACTTAGATCAACACCACTTTTAATGCTAATGATTAGCATTGAGGTTTTGCCTTTCTGATTCGGAATCCCTAGTGAATGCCTTCACTTACTTGCGAATCGAAAGGAATCCAGTATGTCGCAACAACCTGTCAGCCCGGCACATCCACCGGCTGTACCGCACTTCACCTGCAATCGCACCTTCGCCGCCGTGCACATGGCATTGCTCCTCGGGCTGGGCGGTGCCGCCATGAACCTGGCTGCGGCACACGCAGTGGAACCTGCGGAAGAAGTGGAGAAGGCGCGCCACGGCCAAGGCGCCGGCAGCCTGGAGCTGTCCGAAACCATGGTCGAAGGCAGCCGCGACGCCCCCAGTGCGTTGCCGCCGGTCTACGCCGGTGGCCAGGTGGCCTCGGGTGGCCGGGTCGGGCTGCTGGGCAACAAGGACTTCATGGAAACGCCATTCAGCACTATCAGCTACACCGAGAAATACATCGAGGACACCCAGGCCCAGACCATCACCGACGTGATCGCCGCGACCGACCCCGCAGTCTTCAGCAACGGGCTCAAGGGCACCTACAGCGAGAACTACTCCATCCGCGGCTTCAACTCCAACATCAGCGACGTGAGCATTGGCGGCCTGTATGGCATGGCGCCCTACTACCGGATCTCGCCGGAGATGTACGAGCGCATCGAGGTGCTCAAGGGCCCGTCCGCCCTGCTCAACGGCATGCCGCCAGGTGGATCGGTGGCCGGCAGCATCAACCTGGTGCCCAAGCGCGCGGGCGCCGAACCGCTGACGCGGATCACCGGCACCTACATGTCGGACGCGCAGTTCGGCGGGCACCTGGACGTCGGCCGTCGCTTCGGCGAGGAACAACAGTTCGGCGTGCGCTTCAACAGCGTCTACCGCGACGGCGATACCGCCACCGACCACCAGCGCATGAAGGCCGAGCTCAATGCCCTGGGCCTGGACTGGCGTGGCGAGCGCGCGCGCCTGTCGGCCGACCTGTACGAAAGCGAGGACCGGGTCAGGGGCCAGAACCGCGGCATCGGCCTGGCCGCAGGCGTGCCGGTGCCCAGACCGCCGAAGTCCGAGACCTTGCTCAACCCGGATTGGGGTTTCGTACAGACCCGCGACAAGGGCGTGATCGTGCGCGGCGAATATGACCTCAACGACAACCTCATGGCCTATGCCTCAGCCGGCACCAGCAAGACCGACTACAAGTACAGCGGCACCATGCTCGCAGAAGTGCTCAACACCGCCGGCGACTTCGAGACGCGCATGGGCCAGTTGAAGATCGACCTGGAGAAGACCTCGGGCGAAGCCGGCCTGCGTGGCCATTTCGACACCTTCGGCGTCGGCCACCAGTGGTCGCTCAATGCCACGCACTACTCGGACAAACAGCGCGACTATGGCCGGCGCAACGTTCCGGGTGCCGAGTGGATCACCAACATCTACCACCCGGTCTGGGGCCCGGAGGCCGCCAGGAGCTACCCCGCCATCGCCCACACCGAGTCACGCCTGAGCAGCTACGGCCTGGCCGACACCCTGTCGTTCTTCGACGAGCGTGTGCAGCTCACCCTGGGCGTGCGCCGCCAGCAGGTGCTGACCGACAGCTTCAACGTCGACACCGGCGCGCAAACCAGTCGCTACAACGAAAGCGCCACCACCCCGGCCGCAGCGGTGCTGATCAAGGTCACCGACGAAGTGTCGCTGTACGCCAACTACATTGAAGGCCTGAGCAAAGGCGCCGTCGCCCCGCTTACCGCGCCCAACGCCGGCCAGGTGTTCGCCCCGTACAAGTCCAAGCAGAAGGAGGTCGGTATCAAGCTCGACCTCGGCGACTTCGCCCACACCCTGAGCCTGTACCAGATAGAGCGTCCCAGCAGCTACACCAACCCCGCAACCAACGTTTTCTCCTTCGGCGGCGAGCAACGCAACCGCGGGCTCGAGTGGAGCTTCTTCGGCACACCGCTGACCGATGTGCGGCTGATGGGCGGCGTGGCCCGCCTCGATCCCAAAGTGACCAAGGCTGCCAGCGGCTCGGATGAAGGCAAGACCGCCACCGGCCAGCCGAAACTGCAGGGCAAGCTGGGCGTGGAGTGGGATACCCCACTGCTCGATGGACTGACCCTGACCGCCAACGCCACCGCCGTGTCGAAACAGTACATCAGCAGCGACAACAGCCAGTCGATTCCCGGCTACACCATCTACGATGTCGGTGCCCGCTACCGGCTGCAGGTAGCCGACCACCCGGTGACCTTGCGCGGCACGGTGGAAAACGTGACCAACAAGGCCTACTGGGGCATGCCGCTGCTCACCAGCCTGGGGCTGGGTGCGCCACGCACCGTGCAGGTGTCCGCCAGCATCGACTTCTGACGTCAGTCAGCCTTGCCTACCGGCATCGGTTGCCCCGCCAGGACACTGGCGGGGGTGACCACCTGGCCCAGGTCGATATGACGGAAATCCGGCTTGGCCCCCAGCCGCGCATTGAAACGCACGTTGAAGGTGAACGGGTCGTCGGTCGGCATGTCCAGCGACTGCCCGTAGAGCGCGCTGACCGCCTTGTCGTCGTAGCCCATCAGCTTGAGCATTGTGGGGAACAGGTTGTAGTGGCTGGAGGCGTTACGGTTCACCGCCAGGTTGCCTTCCCAATCCAGTGTCCTGAGGCCCTGCCCCTGGATCACTACCAGCGGCACCAGGCCCTCCTCCGGCACCGGGTCGCTGTCGCAATGAGTGTTCAGCCCCGGGTTACCGCGCTCATGCAGGTCCTGGCCATGGTCGGAGGTGTACAGCACCACGGCCTGGCTGAGGTCGGCCTCGGCGAATAGCCGGCGGAAGAACTCACCGACGCTCCACAGCACGGTGTTCTGGTAGGCATTGCGGTACAGCACCCAGTCCTGCGGGCGGCCATCGAAACCGTCGCGGGTGCCAGTGTCGGCAATATCGACGTAGAGGCCCCGGGGCAACGCGGGCTGGTATTTGAGGAAGTCGTCTGGATATTTGTCGTGCACCGGGAAGTGGGCGCCGACCTTGTTCACCACGATCAGGTGCGGCTTGCCATCCTTGAGCAGCGCCACCAGCCGCTCCAGCGCTGCCATGTCGCGCTGCACCACGGGGGTGTCGTCGAACTGGATGAACTGGTCGATATCGCGCTTCTCGGTTTCGGTCATCAGGTTCTGCAGGTTGCCGCCGGTGCGCTGGCCGTCGATGTAGACCGTCTCCAGGCCCGCGCGCTTGGCGTACTGCCAGATCGACGGCTGGGTCGAGTTGATGCGCAGATAGTCGGCGCGGGTGCCGCCATAGCGCAGGGTGACATTGGTGTCGGCGCTGCAGTTGGCAATCGACGCGGCGTAACCGAAATTGACGATTTGCACGCCGGGTTGGGCCTGGGCCAGATGGCTGGTGACCCCGGCCGGGGTGTTCAGGTCCAGGTAGTTGCCCGAGATGCTCTCGTCGATCAGCAACACGATGTCCCGCGCCATCGCCGGGCCTGATTGGGCAAGGGTCACGGGCTGACGTGGCCCGACATGGTCGTGCAGGGTCTCGTAGGTGAACAGGCTCAGATAGGCCAGCGGCGTGTACATCACGGGCAGCCCGCGGGCGCCCTCGCCGGCCCGCACGAACAGGATGGCGACCAGCGCCAGCAACCCCAGCAGCGGTGCCAACGGTGGCAACAGGCGCGGCAACTTCGGCGTCGGCCCCGGACGCAGGCCAATGCCCAGCAGCAACAGCAGCGCCCGTGCCGCAGCGAGGGTTATGGCGTAATGATATTGCTGCAGCGCCTCCTGGACGAAACCACCGGCGTAGACCATGGACACGAAGGCGCTATAGGTCAGGTACGAATCGGTGATGCGGTTATAAGCGTCGAGAAAGATCGCGCTGACCGTGAACATCAGGGCCAACGCCCAGCGCAGCCACCCCGCACGCGTGAACGCCGTCAGCACAAGCGCCACCGCCAAAACCGCAAACATACCCAGGTAAAGGACCAGCGGCACGCCAATACCCAAGGCTTCTATGCGCTCACGGTAATAGCCATGAAAGCTGGTCAGGTAAACCAGCAGCAGCAAAAGCTTGACCCATCCGCGCATGTTTCGACCACTCCGGTCATGGAATTCTTCTCAAACCGTAGCACCTGTGAAACAAACCACAACGCAAAAAAGTCAAATTTCCGACGACATACCGACACCGGAATCTGGCACAGGCCGCAAGCTGTTGTTGATTATCTCTATCGTCCGCAGACCGCTTATTTCGCTGCATTGCACCGTTCATCGGCTCGCCGAACGGCCAATTGCCACTAGCTATGTTCGCTAACACACGGATTGGAAACGGGTTGGTGGCAGAAGGCCCGTTGCGTTGGACTCTGTAAATGCGACGAAACATGCCATTGCTTTGACGCAATTCCACCGGGCTGAGCTATACCCAATTCACACCACTGTTTCATCTCCCTTACTCATCCATTCGAGGCACCGCGCATGGACGTGAGCGTTTTTGGCACCGGTTATGTCGGACTGGTACAGGCAGCAGCACTGGCGGACGTAGGTCACCGGGTACTGTGCGTGGATGTCGATACCCACAAGATCAACCAGTTACGCCAGGGTGTGCCGCCGATCAGCGAGCCGGGCCTGTCGGACTTGCTCGAGGACAACATCAAGGAAGGTCGCCTGCTGTTCAGCACCCAGGCCAGCGACGCCGTCAGCCATGCCGAGCTGATCTTCATCGCCGTGGGCACCCCGCCCGACGAGGACGGTTCGGCCGACCTGACCCATGTGCTCAACGTCACCCGGCAGATCGCCGCGCTGATGGAGACCGACCATACCCTGATCATCAAGTCCACCGTGCCGGTGGGCACCGCCGACCAGGTCATGGCCCTGGCCCGCGACGAGTTGCAGCGCCTGGGCAAGGGTCAGTTGCAAGTACGCGTGGTGTCCAACCCCGAGTTTCTCAAGGAAGGCAGCGCCCTGGCCGATTGCATGCGCCCGGACCGCATCATCGTCGGTACCCTCGACGAGGTCGCCCATGACCAGTTGGCCGAACTGTACGCGCCGTTCTGCCGCAACCACGAAAAACTGATGTTCATGGACAACCGCAGCGCCGAACTGACCAAGTACGCCGCCAACGCCATGCTCGCCACCCGCATCAGCTTCATGAACGAGCTGGCCAACCTCAGCGAACACCTGGGCGCCGATATCGAGGCGGTACGCCGCGGCATCGGTTCCGACCCGCGCATCGGCTACCACTTCATCTACCCCGGCTGCGGCTTTGGCGGTTCGTGCTTCCCCAAGGACATCAAGGCCCTGCTGCACACCGCCGCGCACAGCGGCATGCCGCTGCGCCTGCTGCAGAGTGTCAGCGAGGTCAACGATCAGCAGCGGCGCATCCTCTTCGCCAAGCTCAAGCAGCGCCTCGGCGGCCTGGCGGGCAAGTCCATCGCCCTGTGGGGGCTTGCCTTCAAACCCAACACCGACGACATGCGCGAAGCGCCCAGCCGCTACCTGATGGAAGCGCTGTGGGCCGAAGGCGCCACGGTGCGCGCCTATGACCCCGAAGCCATGGACGAATGCCGGCGCCTGTACGGCTACCGCGACGACCTGCAACTGTGCGCCACCCGCGACGACACCTTGCAGGACGCCGACGCCCTGGTGATCTGCACCGAGTGGAAAAACTTCCGAGTAGTGGACTTCTCGATGCTGGCCAGCAAGCTGCGCGCGCGGGTGATCGTCGATGGCCGCAACCTGTACAACCCTGAACAGGTGGCGGCCCACGGCCTGCACTACAGCGGCATCGGCCTGCGCCAGGTCAGCCCGCAGGCGGATGCGCCATGAAAGTGCTGGTCACCGGCGCGGCCGGTTTCATCGGCGCCCATACCTGCCGCCAGCTGTTGCTCGAGGGGCATCAGGTGGTGGGGCTGGACAACTTCAACGACTACTACGAGCCGTCGCTCAAGCATGCCCGCGTGCACTGGGTACGCCAGACAGCGGGCGATTTCCCGCTGCACTGCCTGGACCTGGGCGACCGCGACGGCATGGCCCGGCTGTTCGCCAGCGAACGCCCGGACGTGGTCGTGCACCTGGCCGCCCAGGCCGGTGTGCGCTACTCGCTGCAGAACCCGCAGGTTTACCTGGACAGCAACCTGGCCGGTTTCCTCAACGTGCTCGAAGGCTGCCGCCGGCACCCGGTCCAGCACCTGCTGTACGCCTCGTCCAGTTCGGTGTACGGCGCCAATCAGCAAACGCCGTATCGGGTCGAAGACGCCGTGGACCACCCGCTGTCGCTGTATGCCGCCACCAAGAAGGCCAACGAGGCCATGGCCCACAGCTACAGCCACTTGTACGGCATTCCCTGCAGCGGCCTGCGCTTCTTTACCGTGTACGGCCCCTGGGGCCGCCCGGACATGTCGCCGATGCAGTTCGCCCGGGCGATCAGCGAAGGCAGGCCGATCCAGCTGTTCAACCATGGCCGCCACCAGCGCGATTTCACCTATATCGACGACATCGTCGAGAGCCTGGTGCGGCTGATCCCCCTGCCCCCGGTCGCCGACCCGCAGTGGAATGCGCTAACCCCGGATCCGGCCAGCAGCCACGCGCCGTGGCGGCTGTACAACATCGGCGGGCAGCGTCCGGTGGAGCTGCTCGACTACCTGGCGCTCCTGGAGAAACACCTGCAGCGCAACGCGGTGATCGAACTGCTGCCGCTGCAACCAGGCGATGTCCTGGCCACCTGCGCCGATGCCAGCGCCCTGGCCAGGGTCACCGGATTCACCCCACAGATAGGCCTCGATGAGGGGCTCAGGCGCTTCGTCGCCTGGTTCAAGAGCTACTACTCGCCCGCCGCCAGCGAAGCGGCGCCCACGGGTGAGCAGCCAGATCAACGGAGGGCGGTATGACAGGACAACCCAAGAGCGCACAACTGCAGGCGCTGTACCAGGACAAACGCATGGACCCGGCGCACCGACAGCGCATTGATGCCGCCATCCACATGCAGGGCCGCGGCTGGATCACCGGCCGCGTCGGTGGTCGCCCCTGGACCCTTTCGCGCACCAACCGCGTGCTGTCGTGCCTGGCCGCGCTGACCCTGCTGCTGCTGCTGTCGCCGCTGTTCCTGGTGCTGGCGCTGCTGATCAAGCAGTCCAGTCCAGGTCCGGTGTTCTTCGTGCAGAAGCGCACCGGCTACCGCGGCCGCGCCTTCGGCATGTTCAAGTTCCGCACGATGGTGGCGAACGCCGAGGCGTTGAAGGATTCGGTGCGCCACCTGAACAAGCACGGCGCCGATGCCATCGACTTCAAGATCGACAAGGATCCGCGCATCACCTCGGTCGGCGGCTGGTTGCGCAGAAGCAGCCTGGACGAGCTGCCCAACCTGATCAACGTGGTCACCGGCGATATGCGCCTGGTCGGCCCGCGCCCCACTTCATTCAACGCCTACCGCTACCACGACAACCACCTGGCGCGGCTGTCGATCTACCCGGGCATGACCGGCCTGTGGCAGATCTCCGGGCGCAGCAACATCGACTTCGACCAACGGGTGGAGCTGGACCTGAGTTACATCAACGAACAGAGCCTGATGCTGGACCTGAAGATCCTGCTCAAGACCCCGTTCAAAGTCTTCACTGGCCACGGAGCAAGCTGAGATGGACGGTTCATCCTCAAGAAGCCTGACGATCGCTACCCCAAGCGAGACCAACCTGACCGCCACCGTGCTCGACCTCGACCAGCGCACCCTGCTGCTGACCGCGGCCAACACCGGCAGCGGCACCAGCACCAGCGCCCTGGCCTTCGCCAGCCAACTGGCCCTCATGAGTGCGGGCAACGTGCTGCTGATCGATGCCAGCCTCAGCCCCGGCGGCCTCAGCCAACAGCTCGGCCTGGCCAAGCTGCGCGGCTACAGTGACCTGCTGTTCAACCAGGACACCCCGCCGCTGGCCCAGGACTGCATCGTGCGCCTGTCCGACCAGCCGTTCGACGTGCTCCCGGTGGGCACCTGGAAGCGCGGCCGCGACCGCCTCGACCACGAGCAGTTGCGCGTACTGCTGAACCAGTTGAGCAACCAGTACCGTTTCGTGGTGATCGACGGCGAAGCCATCTATGCCAGCGCCGACAGCCTGGTAATCGGTACCTTGGTCGACGGCGTGATCCTGGTCGTGTGCGCCGAGGAGACCCGCTGGGAGGTGGCCCAGGCCGCCAGCCAGCGCCTGACCCAGGCCGGCGCGCGATTGATCGGCAGCGTGTTCAACAAGCGCAAGTACTACATGCCCAAGTGGCTGTACGAAAATCTCTGAGAGGCCGCACAGGATGAACGCCATGAGATATCCCTCGATTGCCCTGTGCGTACTGGCCCTGGCCGGCTGCGCCAGCCAGGAAAACCGCGAGATGCCGGTGCAGATCCTCACCGCGCCTCCCGCCGAAAGCCAGGCCACCGAAGTCGCCCGCCGCGAACAGGTACTACGCCCGCAGGACGTGCTGGAAGTGATTTTCCATGTCAGCAACCGCTCGGCCGGGGCCTACCGGATCCAGTCCGGCGACACCCTGGACCTGAACTTCATGGCCGCCAGCGGCTTGAACGGCAACCAGCTGGTGCAGCCCGACGGCACCATCACCCTGCCCAGCACCAACGCCGCGGTGCGCGTCGAGGGCATGACCCCCGGCGAAGCCGAGAGCGCCATCCGCCAGGCCTACCAGGACAAGCGGGTGTTCAAGCCCAACCGTGACCAGGTCACCGTGCGGGTGATGAGCCCAATGACCGACGAGGTCAACCTGAAGAACGCCCTCAGCCACCCCGGCACCGGCATGAGCCGCGACATCACCGTGGGCAACGACGGCCGCGCCACCTTCCCGGAAATCGGCTCGGTGCCGCTGCAGGGCATGACCGTCAACCAACTGCGCGACTACCTCAACGAGCGCTACGCCACGTTGCCAGGGCGCATGAGCGTGGATGTGCTGCTCAAGTCCACCGCCGCCAACGAGATCTACGTGCTCGGCGAAGTCGGCCAGCCCGGCGCCTTCCAGATCCGCCGCCCGATCTCCGTGCTCGAGGCGCTGACCCTGGCCCGCGGCCCGACCCTCAAGGCCAAGCTCGGTTCGGTGGTGATCATGCGTCGCGAGGGCAACACCGTGCATGCGGTCAACTACGACGTCGACCAGGCGCTCTCCGGCGGCAGCCAGAAACTCGCCTACCTGCAGCCCGAAGACATGCTCTACGTGCCCAAGACCAAGCTGGCCAGCGCCGCCGAGCTGTCCCGGCAACTGGCCGACGTGGTGCTGTTCCAGGGCTTCGGCTTCAGTTTCAGCTACCGCGTCGACAATAAAGAAAGCAACGACTGACCGGGGGACGGACCATGACTACGCAACCGAAAGAAAACTATGTGCATGAGTTCTTCCGCATCTTCTTCGCCAACCGCCAGTTGGTGAAACGGGTGTTCCTGGTGTTCGCGGTGATCGCCGTGCTGTTGCCGCTGGTGCTCAAGCAGAGCTACGACATCACCGCCGAAGTCATCGTGCAGTCCAAGAAACTCTCGCAGAGCGACACCACCTCGGCGCTCAGCCAGCAGGCCGACCAGTTCATCCCGCCGTCGCTGGCCGACATGGAGACCGAGAGCAACATCCTGCGCTCGCCAACCCTGATCCGCCAGACCATCGGCGAGCTGCGCAAGGAAGGCCACTATCCGGACGAGCCCGGCCTGCTGCGGCGCACCGTGCTCGACCCGCTGCGTCACACGGTGATCGAGCCCCTGCACCGGCTGTTCGGCAATGCCGTGGCGGACGATCGCGACACCCAGCTCGACACCCTCACCGACCAGGCCGTCAAGGACCTCAAGGTCGAGACCCTGCCCGGCTCCAACGTGATTTCCATCACCTACAGCGCCAATGACGCGAAGCTGGGCACGCTGTTCGTCAGCCGCCTGCTGGAGAACTTCCTGGCCAACCGCCAGGACCTGCAGTCCAATGAACTGCCCGAAGCCTTCTACGAGCAGAAGAAGCTGCACTACCAGGCCCGCCTGGGCGACCTGGAAAGCCAGCGCCTGGGCCTGCTCACCGCCATCGGCTCGTCGGATCCGAAGGAGGAGATCACCTTCCGCCTCAACGCTATCAACACCGAAGAGCAGGCGCTCAACCTGCAACGTGACCGCCAGCTGCAGAACCAGAAGTGGCTGGACTACCTGCAGAGCAGCCTGGCCGCGGCCAACAAGGCGAAGATGGCCGACTACGCTTTCCCCTACACCTTCACCACCACGGTCGACAACGTCGCCTTCGAAGACCGCGAGATCAAGCAGCTCGGCGAGCAGCTGACCACCCAGCTGGCCCGCTACAACGGTGACGCCACGGTGTTCCAGCCAGGCTCCGACCAGATGGTCATGGCCCGCCAGCAGATTGCCCAGTTGCGCGCGCAGTTCCTCAAGATCGTCGAGAACCGCATCCGTGAACGCCAGCAGGACCTGGCCGTGACCCAGCAGGTGATCGAGCAGAAGACCCAGCGCATCGCCGACTACAGCAAGCGCATCCTCCAGTTGCGCGAGACCCAGAGCAAGACCCGGCAGCTGGACACCGAGATCGATGCCCTGCACAAGGCCTTCTCCACCTACGCCCAGCGCTACGAGGAAAGCCGTGGCCAGGGCCTACTCGATGGCAGCCAGTCCAACGCGCGCATCCTCAGTGCCCCCTACGAACCCACCGCGGCGAGCTTCCCGAAACCTGGCCTGATCATTCCGTTCGGCCTGGTCACCGGCCTGCTGCTGGCAATTGCCGTGGTCTACGTCAGGGAGTTCTTCGACCACCGCTTCAAGCATCCGGCGCAGATCAGCCACGAGCTGGGCCTGCCAGTACTGCTGGTGATCAACGACCAGACCCCGGCGCTGCCCAACCCGCACAAGAGTTGGTCGCTGCCACGCCTGTGGCACTGGGTGCGCAATTGAACGCCGCGCTGCACGCTGGCCGGCCGATCCTGCACCTGCTGAGCAGCGGCGGGTTCTATGGCGCCGAGCGCATGCTCCTGGACCACTGCCAGGCCACCCCCGGCCGGCATCGGGTGCTGTTCCTCGATGCCCCGGCGGACCTGGTGGCGCGCTTTCGCGAGGCGGGTGTCGAGTGCGACACCTGCCACGGGCTGGGGGCGGTGCTCAAGGTGCTCGGCGCGCAGCGCGGCGAACGTCCACTGGTCAACAGTCATAACTTCAAGGGCCAGCTGTTCGGCTGGATCGGCGCCACGCTGTGGCGCCTGCCGATGGTCAGCACCCAGCATGGCTTTACCCCGCGCAGCCGCAAACAGCGTTTCTACACCTGGCTGAGCCTGCAGTTGTGCCGCACGCCGACAGTGGACACGGTGGTGTGCGTGGCCGAGAGCATTGCCCGTATCCATCGCGATGCCGGGGTGCCAGCGGCCAAGCTGCAGGTGATTCCAAATGGGCTGCCCGAGATTTGTGAAACGCAGGCAAAGGATGGCCTGGGGGCGGCACAGCCAGGCGGCGCCCCCTGGCTAGCCGCCTACGTTGGCCGGCTGTCCAGCGAAAAAGGCCCCGACCTGTTCCTCGACACGTTGATCCCGGTGTGTCAACGCCAACCGCGGGTCCACGCCGTGATGCTTGGCGAAGGCCCTGAACGCGATGCCTTGCAACAGCGCATCGACGCTGCCGGTCTGGGCGAGCGCATCACCCTGCCGGGCTTCCAGCGCGACATGCGCGGCTGGATGAAACGGCTGGATGCCCTGGTCATCAGCTCGCGCACCGAAGGCACGCCGATGATCCTGCTGGAAGCCATGCAGGATGGCGTGCCGGTGGTGGCCTTCGGTGTGGGCGGCATCCCCGACGTCATCGAGCACGGCCACAACGGCCTGCTCGCCCGTCCCTTGGCCACGACCGAACTGGGCGAGCATCTCGAAGCGCTGCTGCAAGACCCCGAGCAGGCCGACGAACTGGTTGCCCGGGCTCGCCAGACTCAACGTCAACGCTACCACCTGCCAACCCTGGCACAACGTTGGGCCCAGGTGTATCGAGGCACGACCGAGGAGGTTGTCGCATGATCATTCCCCTGTCGCTGGTGGCCCTGGTGGCCTTGCTGAGCCTGGGTCTCTTGGCCAGCCCCTACCCGTTCCTGGCGCCCGGCGGCGTGATCGGCCTGGCCGGCGTGCTGGTGCTGTACCGCAAACCGGCCTGGGGCCTGCTGGTGATCGCCACCCTGGTGCCGCTGGAGGGGCTGCTCAAGGACGGCCTGGTGTCCGGCGCCAAGCTGGTGGGCATCGGCCTGGTACTGATCCTCAGCCTGCAACTGGCAGTGCGCCAACTTCCCGGCGAGCGCCTGCGCAGCAATCAATGGCGCCTGCTGCTGCCGTTCATGGCCCTGTACCTGCTGAGCCTGTGGGCCAGCGACGATCTGGCCCTGTCGGGCGGGCACTTGCGTGAGCTGCTGGTGGGCCTGGTGGTGTTCGTCATTACCTTGCTGGTCGGTCGCGACCTCAACCTGCCGCTGCTGGCGCGGCTGATCACCGTCAGCGTGTGCGTAACCTGCCTGTTCGCGATCTTCTCCACCAAATACCAGGAGCAGGGCCGCGCCTCGGCCATGCTCGACCCCAACGCCTTCGCTCTGCTGATCACCATCGCCATGCCCCTGGGGCTATGGCTGGCGATCAAGGCGCGGCAGATCCCGGTCAAGCTGTTCTGGGCCGGTTGCTGCGTGTTGCTGCTGGTGGGCATGACCAAGACCGAGTCGCGCTCGGGGCTGGTGGTATTGCTGATCAGCCTGGGCATCGTGCTGTACAACTACCGCGAACAGCTGACGCGCATCCGCCCGCGCCACCTGGGCTTCGCCATCCTTGGCCTGGCCATTGTCCTGCCCCTGGGCGTGGCCTTGATGCCCGCCGGCTACGCCGACCGCATCCAGTCGCTGATGCTGCTCAAGTCCGGGGTCAACGCCCACCAGGACGAATCGCTGGGCCGGCGCGCCTCCTACCTGGTGGTGGGCAAGGAAATGATCAGCCACAGCCCGCTGCTCGGTACCGGCCCCGGCACCTTCCCGCTGCACTATGCCGACACTGGTTTCTCCAAGGCCTTTGCCCCGGTCAACAGCAAGACCACCGACCTCTACCGCCGCGCTCACAATACCTACCTGGAGCTGTTCAGCGAGGTCGGCCTGCCGGCGGGGCTGCTGTTCGTCGGCATGATCGTGCTGGCCCTGCGCAATTTCTGGCAGGCCCGCGCCGCCTTCCGCGCAGCCGGCGACCCGGACCGCGCCGACCTGATGACCCACCTGACCATGAGCATGCTCGCCATCGGCCTGTTCCTGATGTTCCTCAGCGCCCCGAGCCACAAGTACCTGTGGCTGATGCTGGCGCTGTCCAGCGTGCTGCTTGGCCAGGCGCGTGAGCAGCAGCCCGTGGAGGTGGCCCGATGAGCCGGGTGAGTATCGTCATCCCGATGTTCAACGAAGCCCGCCATATCGGCCGCACCCTCGATGCCGCCCGGCGCTCGGCCAGCGCAGCCGGGCTGGCCTGCGAGCTGATCGTGGTGGACAACGGCTCCAGTGACGACGGCCCGGCGATCGCCCGCGCCCACGGTGCCCAGGTGCTGAGCCTGCCGGGCGTGGCCATCGGCGCCCTGCGCAATGCCGGCGTGAACGCCAGTCAAGGCGACTGGCTGGCCTTCCTCGATGCCGACATCGAGGTCCCGGAACACTGGCTGGACCTGCTGCTGGACCTGCAACGCAGAGGCGAAGGCGATGTCTTCGCCCTGGACTGCGACACCCCGCGCCAAGCGCCCTGGTTCGCCCAGGCCTGGCAACGGCGCACCCTGCGCACCGGGCAGACAGTGCAGGACTGTACCTGGCTGCCCACCCCCAACTTGTTGATGCGGCGCCACTGGTTCGAGCAGGTCGGCGGTTTCGATGAGCGCCTGCGCACCGGCGAGGACAAGGACTTCACCCTGCGCCTGCATGAAGCCGGCGCGCGCCTTCGCGTGCTGCGCGAACCTGCGGTGCTGCACTGGGGTTATGAAGCCAACTGGCGCGAGTGGCTGGGCAAGGAGATGTGGCGCCAGGGCAGCCACCTGCAATTGCTGCGCAGCCATGGCGTGAGCCTGCGCCTGCTGCGTTTTCCGATGCTCTCGGTGGGCGCCTGGGTGCTGGATGCCGTTGCCCTGTCGGCGCTGCTCGACGGCTTCCCTCATGTCGCGCTGTTCTTCCTGCTGGTCAGCGCCCTGCCCGCGCTGTTCCTCAGCCTGCGCCAGAGCCGCAGGCACCGCGACCCGCTGCTCACGCTGCAACTCTGGGGCCTGCACTGGCTGCGCCTGCACCTGGCCGGCGCGGCCTTCATCCTCAGCCTGTTCAACCGCACCGCAAGGAGGCCCGCCCGTGGCTGAGTTCATTTTCTGGCTATGCCTGCTGCTGCCGTTGTACGCCTGGGTCGGCTACCCGCTGCTGCTGACCCTGGCTGCGCCGTTCTTCGCCCGTCGCACCGCCATGCCGTTGCCCGCGCAACGGGTCAGTGTGGTGATCGCCGCGCACAACGAAGAGCGGCATATCGAAGCCAAGCTTGCCAGCGTGCTCGGCCAGAACTACGCAGCCGCGGAGCTGCAGGTGGTGGTGGCCAGCGACGGCTCCAGCGACCGCACCGTGGCCTTGGCCCGTGGCCTGGGCGACCTCCGGGTGCAGGTGCTGGACCTGCCACGCCTGGGCAAGGCCGGTGCGTTGAACAGTGCCGTGCAGGTGTGCACGGGCGACCTGCTGGTGTTCACCGACGCCGATAACCAGTGGTCGACCGACACCCTCGGCCTGCTGCTCGCCCCCTTCGCCGACGTGCAGGTCGGCGGCACTGCAGGGCACATGATCATTCCCGACCCGGGCAAGGGCCTGAGCATCGGCGACAGCCTGTACCGCCACTACGAAGCCTGGGTGCGCAAGGTGGAGAACCGCACCGGCTGCATGGTCTCGGCCGACGGCGCCCTGCTGGCCCTGCGCCGGGGGCTGTACCAGCCAATCCCGAAACAGGTCAACGACGACTTCTTCATCAGCACCTGCGCACCGGCCGCAGGCCTGCGCATCGTCTATGTGCCCGAGGCGGTGGTGCTCGATCAGGGCGTCGACGAGGCCGACAAGCAGTTCCGCCGCCGCCAGCGCGTCACCGTCGGTGGCCTGCTGAGCCTGGCCGCCCGCCGCGAGCTGCTCAATCCGGCGCGCCACGGCCTGTACGCCATCGCCCTGATCAGCCACAAGCTGATCCGCCGCCTGGCCCCGGTACTGCTGCTGCCGCTGTTGCTGGCCAACCTGTGGCTGGCCGCCGAGCCCGGTTTCTACCGCCTGACCCTGGCCCTGCAACTGCTCGGCTACGCCGCCGCCATCGCCGGCCTGCTCGACGCCCGCCGGCGCTTGCCCCGCCCGTTCCGCCTGGCCGCCTTCGTGCTGGTCACCCTCGCCGGCATGAGCGTGGGCCTGTGGCAGTTCCTGCGCGGGCACAGCTACAGCCAATGGAACCCCGACCAGAATCGATGAGCGACGGACATGCCGATCAAGACCCACATCAAGCAGGCCAGCGGCTGGTTCTATTTCAACTCGCCACGCGGACGCGCCGAGCTGCGTGGCGCCGGGGTGATCCTCATGCTGCACCGGGTGCTGGCCGATGACGCCAGCGCCGCGCTGCCCCACCGCAACGAGCTGTGCGTCGGCCCGCGGGCCTTCGAGGGCTTGCTGCGCTGGCTGCCCCGGCATTTCGATTGCGTCAGCCTCATGGACCTGCTGCAGAGCCACGAGGAACCCCGCGCCGACTGCCGCCCCAAGGTAGCCCTGACCTTCGACGACGGCTGGCGCGACAACGCCGTCAACGCCTTCCCGCTGCTGCAGCGTCACCAGGTGCCGGCAAGCATCTTCCTGTCCACCGACTACATCGGCAGCCGCCAGCGCTTCTGGTGGGAAAGCGTCGGCGAGACACTGTGGGGCAGCCATGGCGAAGAGGCCCGGCGGCAACTGATCGAACGCCTGCGCAAACTCGGCCGACCGTTACCGGCGGCCTACTTCATGCACGACCACAGCAAGGCCCGCAGCCTGGTGCTGGCGCGCTACCTGCAGACCCTCAAGAGCCTGAGCCCCCAGGCCCTGCACGTGCTGACCGACGCCTGCCCGACAGAGTCGCTGCCCCAGGCCATGGACTGGCAGCAGGTGCGCGCCCTGGAGGACTCAGGCCTGGTGCGTTTCGGCCCGCATGGCGCCAGCCATGCCCTGCTGCCCTACCTGGACGACCATCGCCTCAACGAAGAACTGACCCGCAGCCATGCGGCACTCAACGAAGGCTGCCGCACACCGCTGCCGGTGTACTGCTACCCCAACGGCGACCACGACGAGCGCGTGCGTGCCCAGGTCGCCGCGCATCGCTACCCCTACGCCCTGAGCACCCGCCCGGGCATCTGCCAGGGTCATGACGATCCGCTGGCCCTGCCGCGCATCGGCGTCAGCCAGCGCAATGCCAGCCGGCCCTCGCTGCTGGCCTGGCGCATCAGTCGTGGAGAACGCTGATGAATCGCAACAGCTATATGCGCCACCTGGCGCTGAGCATGGGCACCAAGCTTGCGATGATCGCCCTGCGCCTGCTGCGCAACGTGCTGCTGGCGCGCATCCTCGGGCCGAGCGAGCGCGGCCTGTTCGCCCTGCTCAGTACCCTGCCCGACCTGATCAGCGCCGCCACCAGCGGCGGCCTGAACAGCGCGGTCGGCTACCAGGCGGCCAAGCAGCGCGACATGGGCCTGCTGCTGACCCAGGTGCTGGTCTACGGTTGCCTGCTGGCCGGCGTGCTGACCCTGGCCTGCGTGTTCCTGGTGCGCGAGTTCGGCGCCAACCTGGAAGTCACCATGCAACTGGGCCTGCTGGCTTGGCTATTGCTGCTGGCGGTGCCGATGACCGTGCTCAAGAGCGGCCTGCTGACCCTGCACAACGCCAGCGGCGGCGTCGGCGCCTTCAACGCCCTGCGCCTGACCGAGTCGCTGGCGCCGCTGCTGCTGTTCCTCGGGCTGTTCTGGATGTGGCGAGACGAGGCGCTGGAAGCGGCGCTGATCAGCTGGCTGTGCGGCATCGCCCTGGTCCTGGCGCTGGGCCTGTGGTGGCTGCGCCGCCAGTACCCGCTGGCGCTGCGCTGGGACCGCAGTGGCCAGCGTGAGTTGCTCAGCTACAGCGCCAAGAGCCACCCCGACCTGTTGTTCCAGCAGTTGATCCTGCGCTCGGACTACCTGTTCATCGGCGCGCTGCTCGGCAGCACCGCCCTGGGCCACTACGCCATGGCCAGCGCCGCCGCCGAACTGCTGCTGATCGTCCCCGAGGCGGTGACCACACCGCTGATGAAGCGCCTGCTGCAGCAGGATGCCGGCATGGAGCGCATCACTCCCCTGGCCCTGCGCCTGACCGCCACGGTGATGCTCGGCGCCTGCCTGGGCATGGCGCTGATCGGCCACTGGCTGATCGTCACCTTGTTCGGCGCCGACTACGCCCCGGCCTACCCGGCCCTGCTGGCGTTGCTGCCGGGCCTGCTGGGACTGTGCTATGCCAGCATCTTGCGCCTGGACCTGCTAGGCAAGAACCGTCCCGGCACGGTGTCGTTGATGATGGGCGCTGGTGCCGCGCTGAACCTGGTGCTCAACATCTTCCTCATTCCGGCCTGGGGAATCGTCGGCGCGGCCGCGGCTTCGTCCATCGCCTACCTGGCGGTCACCGTGACGATGCTGGTGCTGTACTGCCGCCTCAGCGGCGTGCCGCTGGGCCAGACCCTGATCATCCTGCCCGCCGACCTGACGCCGCTGCGCCAGATGCTGCAACGGAGGGCGGCATGAAGGCCGCCTTGCTGTGCGGCGCGCTCTTGGCGCAGGGCGTGTTCGCCGCGCCGGTGCAGTGGGCGGACATCCGCGACGGCAGCCTGTACCTACTCCCCGACCGCGCCGACGAACTGCGTATCCAGTGGCAGCCCGCCTGGCAGGCCGATGCCAACGCCGAGCGTCTGTACCTGCTGGACGGCCAGGGCCGCCTGGCCGGCAACCGGCGGATCGAAGCCGCGCAGGTGCGCGGCGAGCAACGCTGGCCGTTGGCGGCGGGCGGCGGCGCTTATCGCCTGGAGGTGCCCGGCTACAGCTTCCGTGACTATCGCATCCAGCACGACAACAGCACCCGCGCGCTGTTCGCCCCGGCAAAGGTGCACTTCAGCGCTGAAGTCGGGCCAGGCGTTAGCCTGTATTTCCGGGTCAAGGCCGGCGAGCAGGCGGTATTGGCCGGCAAGCACCACGGCGGCGTGCATGGCCTGTTCGCCGAACGCCTGAGCGATGGCCGGCGCATCCAGCTACCACTCAAGCCCTACCGTACCTACTGGCGCTTCGATCAACAGGCGCTGCCCGCCAGCGGCCGTGACGAGATCTGGCGACTGGGCCTGCAGGGCAGCGGCAAGGCGGCGTTCTGGCTCGACGGCAGCGCCAACCTGTTCGCCCAGCGCGCCGCCGACCTGGGCGAGCTGCCACAACTGCCGGGCCAGGTAACCCTTGCCTTGGGTGACAAGGTCCTCGGCCCCACCCCACGGCTGGGCGTCGCCCTGCCCTACGTGCTGCCACCAGCCTCGAGCTTTGCCGCGCTGGACGCCCTGCGCCCCCAGGCCGCCGGCTTCTACAGTTTCGTCGACGTACTGCAACGCCAGCCGGACTTCGAAAACGCCTGGCGCAAGCTCTATCAGCAGCGCTTCGGCATTCTCCAGGACATCACCCTGCTGGCTGGCAGCGCCCGGGTCGCCGACCTGCGCAGCGACCGTACCAGCACCGACGGGCTGAGCGCCTGGCTCGAGGCGACCAAAGCCCTGGGCGGCAAGGGCACTCACTACCTGGCCTTCGCCGACGAGCCGAATCTCAACTACCGCGACTACGCCAGCTACCGCGATTTCTTCCAGGCCATGGCCAAACGCGTGCGCGAGTATCCCGGTGCCTACGAGGCCGGCGTGCGTATCGCCATGCCGGCCTCCTCGCGCCTGCTCGGCGGGCCTTTCACCGACGACGGCAAGCAGCGCCGCGGCATCGACTGGGCGCGGCGCCTGCTGGCCGAGCAAGGCGCGCAGATCGACGCCCTGGCGTGGCACGAATGGATGGTCCGCGACCTGCTCGCCACCCGCAGCTACCGCGACAGCGTGCGCCAGGCTGCCGCGCTGGTGGGCCTGGATGGCCAAGGGCGGCCGCGCAAGGCGCTGCTGCTGGACCAGACAAACCTGTCCAGCGGCTCGAGCCTGAGCCCCTACGAGCAGAACACCCACTACGCCGGCTTGTGGTGGGCCTCGGTGGTGATCAACGCCGCCAGTGACGGCCTGCTCGACATGCTCAACTGGTTCCATGTCGCCGACGAGCCCGAATGGCCCAAGGGCATGCTGCGCGATGCCGGCGGCCAGCGCTACGAACTCAAGCCGGTAGGCCTGGCCCAGCAGTTCATCCAGCGCCACTGGCTGGACCAGGTGCTGGCCCTGGACAACGACGCCTTCGAGGTCGACGCCCTGGCCATGGCCCGCCAGCACCAGCGCAGCCTGCTGGGGGTGAACAAGGCCGAGCGCCTGCAGCAGGTGGCGCTGACCCTCGGCGGCTGCCCCAACGGCCAGCTCGAACTGTTCGGCCCCGACAACCAGAGCCGCCGCGCCAGCTTCAGCTGCACCGATGGCCAGATCCATTTTCAACTGCCAGGGCAGACCGTATTCGCCCTGACCTGGAGCGCGTCATGAGACGCACCTCGATCAGCCATGCCCAGGAGGCACCATGACTGCATTCACCAAGATCCAGGACCGCATCAAGCGCAAGGGACTGCGAGACACCTGCCGTAGCGCCTTCCGGCATTACGTCTTCTATCATTGGGAACTGTTGTGGATGGAGCGCGACCTGGTCAGCCCGGTGCCGCCGCACCGGCTCAAGCCCTACGGCACCTTGCGGGTCGAGCACATCACCGTGCATAACGTGCGCGCCTTCGCCCGCCACTTCGGCGACCGCGTCGAGACCATGCGCGAGCTGGCCGCCGAAGGCCATACCGGGTTGATGTTCCTCGACGACGACAACGACGCCGTGGCATTCATCTGGGGCAGCAGCCGCCATTACCACGACCGTCACTACTACGGTTGCTGGTTCCCGGTCGGGCCGGGGGAGTTCTTCGAGTTCGGCGGCGAGCTGATCCGCAAATACTGGGGTACCGAGCTGTCGGTGGACCTGCAGCTGGAACTGTGGAAGGCCATGGCCGCACAGGGCTGCACCAAGGTGGTGGACGTGTGCGAGCAGCACAATATTCCGGCGCTCAAGCTGCACCTGCGCATGGGTTATCAGGAACAAGGACGGATCATGAACGTGTACTGCCTGTTTGGCCGCTGGAAGTTCTTCCGCGAAAGCCGCTACACCGCCTCGCGACTCGAGCCGTTGCGCAAGCCGGAGGCTCCGGCCTCCTCGGCCACGGCGGGCTGACCCCCATGGGCCTGCAACTGAAATGGTGCGCCTCGCTGCGCGCCGGCGACTTTCCCGCCGCCGACTACGAGGCGCTGCGCAGGCGCCTGCCCGACAGCACGCCGTTCAACCACCTCGGCTGGCTGCGCGCCGCCGAGTCAGCCCTGCTGCCGGGCCAGCGGCTGCAGGTCCTGCTCGGCTACCAGGACGAACGCCTGTGCCTGTGCCTGCCGCTGATCCGTGCCCGCGAACCGTTCGGCCCGCTGTTCGCCCCGGTGGTGCGCCACCTGGGATACCCGCTGAGCGACCGCATCGCCCTGCTCATCGACCTGCCGGCGCTATATGCCGACCAGGTCCTGCAGGCCATACGCAAGCGGCTACCGCATGCCTTGCTGCAGTTGAGTGAAGTACCGGACAGTGCCGAGCACGATGGCTGGCTGCGCCAGTGGGCCGGCGCCAGCTCCACCTGGCAGCAGCGCCTGACCTGCCGGGTGCCGGTGCACCGCATCAACGAACAGGACCGCCAGGAAGTCAGCGGCGACCCACGCTACAAGCTGCGCCGCGCGCGCAAACGCATCAAGGCCTGCGGTGCCAGCGTGCGCCGGGTCGTGGCCACTCCCGAGAACATGGGTGAACTGCTCGACGCCATCAGCGCCGTCGAAGCGACCAGCTGGAAAGGCGACGACGAGGTCGGCATCTTCTCCGGCCCCCAGCGTCGCCCATGGATGTACCAGGCCTTCACCGCCCTGGCCGGCGAAGGCCTGGTGTGCCTGGTGCTGCTGGAACTGGACGGGCGCTGCATCAGTTACCGCCTGGGCCTGCTGGAGCGCGGCCGGGTGTACGACTACAACCTGGCCTTCGTTCCTGAGTACCGCGACCTGGGCAGTGGCCGCGTGCTGCTGGAGGAATGGATTCACTGGGGCCTGGACGAAGACTGGAAATGGGTCGACGCTTCGCGGGTCAGCCTGGACAACTCCAGCCACCAGTTGCACGAGCGCATGACCGGCCAGGTCGAACAGTGGCGCCTGAGCAGCTACAGCTGGCGCCCCGACGGCGTGCTGCTGGGGCTGGCGCTACGCTGCTGGCACTGGTTCAAGCCACGCCTGCGCAGACGCTCGCCGCGCCAGGAAGCCGATGTTGTCGCCCCCACCCCGCCACAGGAGCGCCCGGATGCCATCCCAGGTCATAGTCAACGCTGACGATTTCGGCCTCAGCGCCCACACCAACGCAGTCATCCTGCATGCCTTCCAGGCCGGGCTGATCAGCTCGGCCACGGCCATGGCCAACATGCCGGCCTTCGCCACCGCCTGCATGCTGGCCCAGCAGCCGGCGCTCAAGGGACGGGTGGGGTTGCACTTCAACCTCACCTACGGCCGCCCGCTGAGCCAGGCGATCCTCGCCGAGCCGCGCTTCTGCACGCCCCATGGCGAGTTCGACCTGCGCCTGAAGCAACGCACCCTGCACCTGTCGCGGCGCGAGCGGGCCGCCGTGGAAGCGGAACTGGAGGCCCAGTGGAAACACTGCCTGGATCACGGCCTGATGCCCAGCCACCTGGACTCGCACCAGCACGTGCACAACATCTGGCCGGTGGGCGTCATCGTCGCCCGCTTCGCCCGCGCCCAGGGGGTGCCGATTCGCCTGGCACGCAATGTGGGGCACAACATCGGGCCGGCCAAGCGCATGTTCAAGAGCCTGCTCAACCGGCGCCTGCGCCAGCTCGCCGGAAGCACCGCCGACTTCGTCTGCACCCCGGCCGACCTCAAGGCCGGGTTGGCCCCCGCACACGGCGTGCTGGAGGTAGTCGCCCATCCCAGCGCGCTGGGCGGGCACGATTTCGGCGATGCCTACCTGGCCAGCGGCGAATCGCTGCTGGCGTTGGTCGAGCAGCGCCTGGGGCAGGTGCCAAGGGTGGGGTATGCGAGCCTGGGCATCCAGGAGATGGGCTGAAAGCCCACCCGCTAGCGCCCCGGTGGCCGATGCCGGCGCTCGTGGTTGTCGGCCAGCCAGCCGCGCAGTGCCTCGGCCGGCATAGGCCGCCCGAGCAAAAAGCCCTGCCCCTGGTCGCAACCGGCGTGGCGCAGGAAATCGTACTGCTCCTGAGTCTCGATGCCTTCAGCGGTGATGCGAAACCCCAGGGCATGCCCGAGATCGATGATCGCCCTGGCGATGGCCACCGCGTCGTCGTCTGCGGGCAGGTCCTTGATGAAGGCCCGGTCAATCTTCAGGTGGTCGATCGGCAGCGCGCGCAGATAGGCCAGTGACGAATAGCCGGTACCGAAGTCGTCCACCGCCGTGGCCACGCCCATGGCCTGCAATTGCGCCAGCACCGCGCAGGCTTGCTGCTGGCTTTCCATCAGCAGGCTCTCGGTGATCTCCACCTCCAGCAGGTTGGCCGGCAGGCCGTGGCGCTCCAGCGCCGAGGCGAGGCTGGTCACATAGTCGCTGCGCTCGATCTGCAGGGCCGCTACGTTGATCGCCAGCGGCCCGGGCAGGCCATCACTGGCGCGCCATTCGGCCAACTGGGCGCAGGCAAGTTCCAGCACCCGCTCGCCGAGCGGGATGATCAACCCGGTGCGCTCGGCCAGGGGGATGAACTCACCGGGCGAGATCAGGCCATGCTCCGGGTCGCGCCAGCGCAACAGCGCCTCGACGCCCTCCAGCTGCCCGCTGAACAGGTCAACCTTGGGCTGGTACCACAGCTCGAACTCGTTGTGCTCCAGCGCCCGGCGCAGATTGCGCTCCAGCTCCAGGCGCTGCTGCAGGCGCTCGGTCATGTCCGGGTGATAAGGCCGCCAGGCATCGCGGCCGGCCTCCTTGGCCGCGTACATGGCGGTGTCGGCATGGCGCAACAGGCTGTCGGCATCCTCGCCATGCTGCGGGCACCAGGCCAGGCCAATGCTGCCAGTAACCAGGGCGGCGTTGCCATTAAGGTCGAATGGCCGCTGCAGGCAACGCAGCAAGGCGCGGACCTGCTGGCTCACCTGCCCCTGGGCGCCTTGCAGCATGAACACGAACTCGTCGCCGCCCAGGCGGCAGAGCCGGTCCTGACTGTCGAGCTCCTGCAGGAAGCGTGCGGTCGCCTGCTGCAGCAGCAGATCGCCCATCGGGTGCCCCAGGCTGTCATTGACCTGCTTGAAACCGTCGATGTCGAGCATCAGCACCGCCAGGCCATGGCCCTGCAAGATGGCAGTGCTCAGTTGCTGCTGGAACAGGATGCGGTTGGGCAACCCGGTGATGGTGTCGTAGTGGGCCAGGCGTTCGAGCTGGGCCTGGTAGCGCTGCAGCTCGCGATTGCGTTGCTCGAGCAGACGCTGCTTGCGATTGAGCTGCGCGACAAACAGGCTGAACACACCCGTGCAGCTCAAGGCGAACAGGAACAGCGGCGAGCCGAACAAGTCCAGCCCCGACCAGCCACCCCGTGGCGCGGCGACCAATTGCCAGAGGCCGCCCGGCACCTCCACGGTCATCTTAACCTGCGGCTCGTCGAACAGCCGTGGGTCGCCCCAGATCAGCGCGCCTTCGGCGCCCTTGCCATCGCCCCCACGCACGGCCAGCTCGAACTCGGTGTCCGGGCGCAGCCCCGCCGTATGCAGCAATCGGTCGATATCGGCAACGATCGACACATTGCCCCAGTAAAAACGCACGCCGCGGTTGCCAGTGACGAACACCGGCCGCCGGTAGATCAACGCCCGCCCGCCCTGATACAGCTGCAGCGGGCCGGCCAGCACCGGCTGGGCATGCTCGCGGGCCGAGCGCAGCAGGGGAAACTGCTCCGGCAACTGGCGGTAATCCAGCCCGATCAGCCGCTCGTTGCCGGACAACGGGTAGACATCGCTGATCACATCATCCGGCGCCAGCGCGATATGGCGCATGTAGGGCACCGACTGCAAGGCATCGCGGGCCATGCCATGGAAGTGCGCGGGGCTGATGCCGCCGTCGGCACTGATCAGCTGGGCGATGCCTTCGGCCTCGCCGAACGCCGCGCCCAACTGCGCCTCCAGCGCGCCCCGCATCCCCGCCAGGTGGGCTGCCAGGTTGCCCAGTTGCTCACTGCGCTCGCGCTGCGCGTCTAGGTGACCCAGGGCGACCGAAAGGCCGATGCCCACCAGGGCAAGACCGACCGGCAACAGGCGGTTGAGCGTGTGCCGCAAGGTGCCGGATGGCAGATGCGTAGGTTCAGGAGAATGCTGGGGAATGGTCATAGGCAGGCGATGGCAGTCGATTTAGCAGTTATCGGCGTTGCGCGGCCAATATTGAGGCCTGTTTTCCCAGCCCGCAGGCCGGCATGCATCTGCACCACCGTCGGTGCCATCGCGACTGCTCTGATGCGAGCTTTGCGAGGAGCCAAACAGGACATCGGATACCTCCAACCCGCACCAATCTATTCTTGAGCGCTGCCTGCCGGCCTGGGCGCGGGAAGCCACGCCCGAACACTGGCAGCGGCTGCCCAACCCCGCGCCGGGTCGCTGGCGACCTTGGCCCGGCGCCAGAGGTGTCGATGTACTGCGCCAACGAATGCAGCGGATCTGCCAGACTACGATCAAACCCGGCTGTGGCAATGGCGGCGCACCTGTGCAGATCCGCGAGCCATGGATTATGGCCTGGCGATCGGCGCAATGAGGCTGCTGGAGGCCAAGGCGTTCCCGCCACCATTCGAGGAGTGATCGGCGACGACGGCGCCGGACTGGTAATTTTCCGGAGGTCGGCGCATGCTCGCAAGCTGAAGCGTTTCATCATCCGAATTGGAGAGGTGCAGTACCCATGGACCGTCTGCTCGACTCGCTGTTTCCCACCCTCGAGGACATCCCCGAAGCCTGGCGCCTCGGCGCCCCCCTGGAGCAACGCGACTACCTGGTCAACGGTGAACTGCGGCACTGGGCCGGCCCCCTGGCTACCGTGCGCAGCCCGGTCTGGCTCAAGGAAGGCGACAGTGAGCGCCAGGTCATCCTCGGCAGTGCCCCCCTGCTTGACGCCGACACGGCGCTCACCGCGCTTGACGCGGCCGTGGCCGCCTACGACAAGGGCCGCGGCGCCTGGCCGAACATGCGCGTGGCCGAGCGTATCGGGCATGTCGAAACTTTCCTGGCGCGCATGCGCGAGCAGCGCACGGCGGTGGTCAAGCTGCTGATGTGGGAGATCGGCAAGAACCTCAAGGATTCGGAGAAGGAGTTCGACCGCACCTGCGACTACATCGTCGACACCATCGAGGCGCTCAAGGACCTCGACCGTCGCTCCAGCCGCTTCGAGCTCGAGCAGGGCACCCTTGGCCAGATCCGCCGCGCACCGCTGGGCGTTGCGCTGTGCATGGGCCCATACAACTACCCGCTCAACGAAACCTTCACCACGCTGATCCCGGCGCTGATCATGGGCAACACCGTGGTGTTCAAGCCCGCCAAATTCGGCGTGCTGCTGATCCGCCCATTGCTCGAAGCCTTCCGCGACAGCTTCCCGCCTGGGGTGATCAACGTCATCTACGGGCGTGGCCGCGAGACCGTCAGCGCACTGATGGCCAGCGGCAAGGTCGACGTGTTCGCCTTCATCGGCACCCACAAGGCCGCCAGCGACCTGAAGAAGCTCCACCCACGCCCGCACCGCCTGCGCGCGGCGCTGGGCCTGGACGCCAAGAACCCCGGCATCGTCCTGCCCCAGGTCGACCTCGACAACGCCGTCGAAGAGGCCGTCACCGGCGCCCTGTCGTTCAACGGCCAGCGTTGCACCGCGTTGAAGATCCTGTTCGTGCACGAGGACGTGGTCGAGGCATTCCTCGACAAGTTCCAGCGCAAGCTCGCCGCGCTCAAGCCCGGCATGCCCTGGGAACCCGACGTGGCGCTGACGCCGCTGCCGGAACCCGGCAAGCTCGACTACCTCGACAGCCTGGTGGACGACGCCATCGCCAAAGGCGCCCGGGTGCTCAACGAGGGCGGTGGGCAGAGCCGCGGCTCGTTCTTCTACCCTGCGCTGCTCTACCCGGTCAGCCAGGACATGCGCGTCTATCACGAGGAACAATTCGGCCCCCTGGTGCCCGTGGTCCCCTACCGCGACCTGCAGAGCGTGATCGACTACGTGCTCGATTCCGACTACGGCCAGCAGCTGAGCCTGTTCGGCAACGACCCGCAGACCATTGGCGCGCTGGTCGATACCTTCGCCAACCAGGTCGGCCGGATCAACCTCAACGCCCAATGCCAGCGCGGCCCGGATACCTATCCATTCAACGGCCGCAAGAACAGTGCCGAAGGGACCTTGTCGGTGCATGACGCATTGCGCGTGTTCTCCATCCGCACCTTGGTGGCGACCAAGTTCCAGGAAGCCAACAAAGAACTGATCAGCGAGATCATCCGCAACCGGCAGTCGAGCTTCCTTACGACCGACTACATCTTCTGAACAATTCGCCTGATCGGGGCTGCTGCGCAGCCCATCGCCGGCAAGCCGGCTCCCACACCGACCGCGCGGCCCTCAAGCCAAGCACCATCCCTGTGGGAGCCGGCTTGCCGGCGATGGGGCGCAACGCGGCCCGTTGTTTTTATAGAGAATCGATATAAAGCAAGTGTCGATTTTCCAGGCTCATGAGCGACTCTAATCATCAAGGCGTTGCCCCCCCCCACGTGAAAGGAGATTACGCAAATGGCAGCCAAGCCCATCCCCGAAGGCCAGCACAGCCTGACCCCATACCTCGGCATCAAGGACGCCGCCAAGGCCATCGAGTTCTACAAGAGCGCCTTCGGCGCCATGGAAATGTTCCGCCTCGAAGGCCCTGACGGCAGCATCGGCCATGCCGAACTGAAAATCGGCGACTCCTCGCTGATGCTCGGCTCGCCCTGCGACATGGAGGGCGGCCTCAAGCCCAGCGAGACCATCGAGACGCCGGCTGTCGGCCTGCACCTGTATGTCGAGGACTGCGACAAAGTCTATGCCCAGGCCCTGCGCGCCGGCGCGACAGCAGTACGCGAAGTGCAGGACCAGTTCTATGGCGACCGCAGCGGCACCCTGAAGGATCCGTTCAACAACCTGTGGTTCGTCTCCACCCACAAGGAAGACCTCAGCCCCGAGGAAATCCGCGCCCGCGCCGCCAAAATGTTCGGCGGCCAGTGAGCGGTGGGCCCCAGGCTGCAAGCTTCGAGTTGAAAGCCGCCGCGCTTTGCCTGAAGCTTGGGGCTTGTAGCTTGGAGCTGCCCCTCAATGCGAATCATCGAAAAATCCGGCGCCCTGGTGCGCAGCCTGACCCCGGCAGAGGACGAATTGCTGGTGGGCTTCGCCTACGGCACCCTCACCGGCCCCCGCCTGCTGCAGGCCAACCAATGGCTGATGAAAATACGCAGCGCCAACCAATGGCTGGCCTGCGACTGCCGCAAGGATGCCCTGCCGGTGCTCAACGTCTCGTTGAACGGCAGCACCGGCACCCTGTTCCTGCGCAACAACCCCGAAACTCCCGAGCACAACCCAGGCTGCCCGTTCAGCAAGGATGAGCGTGAGGCCGGCGAACGTGCCGAGGAAAGCGCCGCGCCAGCGGCCTGGCTGGCGCCGGATGCGCCACTGCGCCTGCTCGGCGACTATCGCCGCGCCAGTGACGGCGAAACACCCGCAACGTCACGCGAGCCCGGCGAGCGCCGCGAGCAGCAGCGCCTGCTGTCGCTGCTGCTGACCTGGATCGAGGCCAGCGGCCTGAACGTCTACGCCAGCCACCTGAAAAAGGACCTCACCGCGCAGTTCGCCGACCTGCGCACTGTCGCCAGCCGCTACCCGCTGCTGGAGCGGGTACCTGCCAGCAACTACCTGGAAACCCGCCTGGACATGAAGCACATGATGATGCTCAAGGCACGCCTGCGCGAGGCCACGGTGTTCGGCAACCACCGCCGGCATGGCCTGCTGCTCGACTGCGTGGACCAGGTCAAGGGACGCAAGCTGTTCAACAACCGCAGCGAGGACGGATTCGACTTCCAGGGCCACCATCAGTACTGGGGCGGCAACCGCGCCAGCGGCCCACTGCTAGCCCTGGCGCTGTACTCGCCGGCCACCGCAGGCAGCCATTTCTACGAACTGATCCACGTCGCCAGCGTGCCGGTGCTGTCGCGCGGGCACCTGTTCCCGGTGTACCGCGACGAAGAACGCGAGCCGCTCAAGGCGCTGGTGTCGCTGATCGACTGGATGGCCGGCAAGGGCGTCAAGGTGCTGATGCGCCGTCCGGTGATTGGCGGCCAAGTGATGGATGAACTGGTGCTGACCTCGGACCAGGACCGGGTGCTGTCGGTATCGCTGCTGGAGCAACCGATCGGGCCGGAGCCGGATACCGAGAACTTCAAGCGCTACGCCGACTTCAAGAGCCTGGACACCTTCCGCAAATATGTGGCCGGGTTCTTCATGCGCGAACGCTGAGGGGAAGTCCCACAAGAGCCGGGTCTCGCGGCTCTTGTGGGAGCGGGCTTGCCCCGCGATGACTCGACCAGGCTAAAACGCCGCCTTGAAGATCGCCTCGATCTCCACCTGGCTGGCCACCCGTGGATTGGTCAACCCGCAGGCATCCTTCAACGCATTGGCCGCCAGCACCGGCACATCCTCGACCTTGGCCCCCAGTTCCGCCAGCCCGGCCGGGATGCCGATGGCCGCCGCCAGGTGCTCGATGGCCGAAATCGCAGCGCCGGCCCCCTGCTCGGCGTCCAGCGCGCATACCTTCACCCCCATGGCCTTGGCCACATCACGCAGGCGCGTGGCGCTGACCTTGGCATTGAAGCGCTGCACATGGGGCAGCAGCACCGCGTTGCACACACCATGGGGCAAGTCGTAGAAGCCACCCAACTGGTGGGCCATGGCATGCACATAACCCAGCGAGGCATTGTTGAACGCCATGCCCGCCAGGAACTGGGCGTAGGCCATGTTCTCCCGCGCCACCAGGTCACCACCGTCGGCGACCGCCTGGCGCAGGTTGGCACTGACAAGACTGATGGCCTTGAGCGCGCAGGCGTCGGTGATCGGCGTGGCGGCGGTGGACACATAGGCCTCGATGGCGTGGGTCAAGGCATCCATGCCCGTGGCCGCGGTGAGCCCCTTGGGCATGCCGACCATCAGCGCCGGATCGTTCACCGACAGGATCGGGGTGACGTTGCGGTCGACGATGGCCATTTTCACGTGCCGCGCCTCGTCGGTGATGATGCAGAAGCGCGTCATCTCGCTGGCGGTGCCCGCCGTGGTGTTGATCGCGATCAGCGGCAGCTGCGGCTTGCTCGAGCGGTCGACGCCCTCGTAGTCGCTGATATGCCCGCCGTTGGTGGCGCACAGCGCGATGCCCTTGGCGCAGTCATGGGGCGAGCCACCGCCCAGGGAGATCACGCAGTCGCAGCCCTCGCGGCGCAGCATCGCCAGGCCCGCCTCGACGTTGGCGATGCTCGGGTTGGGCTTGGCGCCGTCGAACACCCGCGAATCGATGTCGCGCATGGCCAGCATGCCGGCGATGCGCTCGGCCACGCCGGCCTTGGCCAGCCCGACATCGGTGACGATCAACGCCTTGCGCAGGCCGTAGCCGGCAATCGCCGCCATCGCCTCTTCCAGGCAGTCGATACCCATGATGTTTACTGCGGGGATGAAGAACGTGCTGCTCATGGCCGGGGTCCTCTCAAGCTGACGGTAGGTTTTCAGCATCCGCCGGAATGGGCAGGTGGGCATTGATCCAGCTCAAGCCGGCCTACCCCATGAACAACCGATACGCCGGATTTTCCGTCTCGTCCCAGTACTGGTAGCCCATCTCGTCCAGTGCCCGTGGCAACCCGGCCAACTCGTCCTCGGGCACCTCCAGCCCGGCGAACACCCGTGCCTGTGCCGCGCCATGGTTGCGGTAGTGGAACAGGCTGATGTTCCAGCGCTTGCCCAGGCGCTCGAGAAAGCCCAGCAATGCCCCCGGGCGCTCGGGGAATTCGAAGCGCAGCACGCGCTCACCGGCGCCGGGTGCCGCGTGACCGCCGACGGTATGGCGCACGTGCAGCTTGGCCAGTTCGTTGTCGGTCAGGTCGAGCACCTGGTAGCCCTGTTCGCCCAGGCTGGCCAGCAACTGTTGCCGCGGGTCCTGCTGCGGGTGGGTCTGCACGCCGACGAACAGGCGTGCCTCCTTGCCTGGGTAGTAGCGGTAGTTGAACTCGGTGATCTGGCGCTTGCCCAGGGCCAGGCAGAACGCGCGGAAACTGCCGGGGCGCTCGGGGATGGTCACGGCGATGATCGCCTCGCGCTGCTCGCCCAACTCGGCGCGCTCGGCCACGTGGCGCAGGCGGTCGAAGTTGACGTTGGCGCCGGAGTCGATGGCGACCATGGTCTGCCCTTGCAGCCCTTCACGGGCCACGTAGCGCTTGATGCCGGCCACCGCCAGGGCCCCGGAAGGCTCGGTGATCGAGCGGGTGTCATCGTAGATGTCCTTGATCGCGGCGCACAGTTCGTCGCTACCGACCGTCACCACCTCGTCGACGAAGTGGCGGCACAGCTCGAAGCAGTGCGCCCCCACCTGCGCCACCGCCACACCGTCGGCGAAGGTACCGACCTGCGGCAGGATCACCCGCTCACCTGCGGCCAGGGCGGCCTGCAGGCAGTTGGAGTCCTGCGGTTCGACGCCGATCACCTTGACCTCCGGGCGCAGGTACTTGACATAGGCGGCGATCCCTGCGACCAGGCCACCGCCGCCGACGGGGACGAAGATCGCATGCAACGGGCCCGGGTGCTGGCGCAGGATCTCCATGGCCACGGTCCCCTGCCCGGCGATGACATCGGGGTCGTCGAACGGCGGTACGAAGGTGGCGCCGTCGCGATCGGCCAGTTGCAGGGCGTGGGCCAATGCGTGCGGAAAGCTCTCGCCGTGCAGCACCACATGGCCGCCCCGTGAGCGCACGCCTTCGACCTTGAGCGAGGGTGTGGTGGTCGGCATGACGATGGTGGCCTTGATGCCCAGGTGCGACGCGGCCAGGGCCACACCCTGGGCATGGTTGCCGGCCGAAGCGGTGATCACGCCGCGGGCGCGCTGTTCGGGTGTCAGGCGTGACAGACGGGTGTAGGCGCCGCGGATCTTGAAGGAGAACGTCGGTTGCAGGTCTTCGCGCTTGAGCAGGATCTGGTTGCCCAGGCTGGCCGACAGGGCCGGCGCCGCTTGCAAGGGGGTTTCGATGGCCAGGTCGTACACCGGCGCCGAGAGAATCCGGCGCACTTGCTCGGACAGCAGTTGTTGGGGGGTTGCCGGGGTACGAGGGGTGGCGCTGAGGCTGGACATCGATGACTCCTGGTTTTTTTGTCGTGCCCAGGAGTCAGAGAGAAGAAACCCGCCTCCAGGGCGGGTTCAGTGCATGTGTGCGCTAGCCCGCCAATCTGATAATGGCGGTAATAATGCTGAGGGCGCTGTACTGCGGGAATAGGTTCATGGGCTGGGAAACTAGCGTGTGGCGCAAGAAAAAGTCAAGGCTTGGCGCTACCGCCCTTGTCGACGCCCACGAAGTCCCCTGCCCTGTCGCAGATGAAACCCAACCGCAGATACGACGAAAAACTGCACAATTGATAGTCATTCGCCATTAACTCGTTCTCGGAACCCCCCGCCCGGGGGTAGAATGCCGCAAAACCGGGAGCCGCGATGAATCAGGACCGCCACATTCCAAGCGAAGACGATGCAATCACCGATGCCGCCGCGCATTGGTGCATGCGCCTGCACGCCGACGATTGCACGGCGGCCGAGCGTGAGGCGTTCGGCCAATGGTTGGCTGCCGACCCGCGGCATGCCGAGGAATACCAGGCGATGCTGGAAATCTGGGACACCGCCGACCTGCTGCCGCGCACCGCCCAGGTGATCCCGCTGCCCGTGCGGCGCCCTGCGGCGACGCGCCACTGGCGCCCGTTCGCCTCCGCCGCGGCCATCGCCCTGCTCGCCCTGCCGCTGGCAGGCTGGCTCGGCTGGGAACAGGGCTGGCTGCCCAACGGCTACCAGCATTTCGAAGCCACCGACCACCTGCGGCAGGTACGCCTGGGCGACGGCAGCAGCGTCGAGCTGAACCTCAACAGCGAGCTGCGCTTCCTGAACTTCAAGGATGAGCGCCGGGTCACCCTGATCAAGGGCGAGGCGTTCTTCAAGGTCACCCACGACAGCAGCCACCCGTTCATCGTCCACGCCGCCGACGGCCAGACCCGGGTCACCGGCACCCAGTTCAACGTGTGGAAGTACAAGGACCAGGTCAAGGTGACGCTGGTGGAAGGTTCGGTGCTGGTCAGCAGCGGCGGCGGCTCCGGCGGCTATCGCCTTGGCCCGGGCATGCAGGCCAGCTACCACAAGGGCGATTTCGAACCCGAACTGAACCAGAGCGACGACTACGCCAACAGTCTGGCCTGGCGCAGCGGCAGGCTGGTGCTGGACAACCTCAGCCTCGGCCAGGCGCTGCCGGTGATCAACCGTTACCTGGACAAACCGCTCACCCTGGCCGACGACAGCACCGCCAACATTCGCATCAGTGGCATCTACAGCACCCGCGAGGTGGAACGCCTGGTCGACACGCTGCCCAAGGTGCTGCCGGTATACCTGACCCGCAGCAAGGACGGCAGCACCGTCCTCAACCGTATCGTGCCGGCGCCGACCCGCGGCTGATCAGAGGCGGCCTGTGCTCTCCTGGGGCGCGTGGGAGCGATGCGTCATATGGCACCGGCTGCGCCGGTGATCGCGGGGCTAGCCCGCTCCCACGCTGGCCCCTCGGAATCAGAGCGTCATCGCCGCCAACCAGCCAAACGCCAGCAGCGGCAGGTTGTAGTGGAGGAACGTCGGCACCACGGTGTCCCAGATATGGTGGTGCTGGCCATCCACGTTCAGCCCGGAGGTCGGCCCCAGGGTCGAGTCCGAAGCCGGCGAACCGGCATCGCCTAGTGCACCGGCAGTACCGACGATGCACACGGTGGCCAGCGGATCGAAGCCCAACTGCACGCAAAGCGGCACGAAGATCGCCGCCAGGATCGGCACGGTGGAAAACGACGAACCGATGCCCATGGTCACCAGCAGCCCCACCAGCAGCATCAGCAACGCACCAATGCCCTTGCTGTGGTCGATCCATTGCGCTGATGTCTCCACCAGGCTCTTCACCTCGCCGGTGGCCTTCATCACTTCGGCGAAGCCGGAGGCAGCGATCATTATGAAGCCGATCATCGCCATCATCTTCATGCCTTCGGTGAACAGGTCGTCGGTGTCCTTCCAGCGCACGATCCCCGACAGCGAGAAGATCAGGAATCCGACCATCGCGCCGATGATCATCGAGTCCAGCCACAGTTGGATGATGAACGCCGCGGCGATCGCCACCCCAGCCACCAGCAGGGTCACCGGGTTGTACTGCACGCTGACCTGCTCGACCTGCTCGATCCGCGCCAGGTCGTAATCACGTTTCTTGCGGTAGCTGAAGCACACCGCCAGCAACAGGCCGGCGAGCATGCCCGCGGCGGGAATGGCCATGGCGTGGGTGACATTGACCCCGCTCACGTCGACGCCGGCGCGGGCGACGTTGGCCAGCAGGATCTCGTTGAGAAAGATGTTGCCGAAACCGACCGGCAGGAACATGTACGGGGTGATCAGGCCGAAGGTGATCACACAGGCAATCAGCCGGCGGTCGATGCGCAGGCGGGTCAGCACGTACAGCAGCGGCGGCACCAGCAACGGGATGAAGGCGATGTGGATCGGCAGGATGTTCTGCGACGACACCGCCACCACCAGCATCAGGCCGATCAGCAGCCACTTGATCTTGCCACCGTCGGCATGGCCCTGGCGATCGATCATCGCCAGGGCCCGATCGGCCAGGGCATGGGCCAGGCCGGACTTGGCAATGGCCACCGCGAAGGCGCCGAGCAGCGCGTACGATAACGCCACCGTGGCACCGCCACCCAGGCCACCATTGAAGGCCTTGAGGGTGCCCTCGATACCCAGCCCACCGACCAGGCCTCCGGCCAGGGCGCCGATGATCAGGGCGATGACCACATGCACACGGGACAGGCTCAGGATCAGCATGAGCCCGACCGCGGCAATCACTGCATTCATGGTGTGCAAACCTCATTACGACAGACAAAAAGCGGGCATTCCGGCGACAGACTGCGCGCAGGCAGTGGCCGGACCAGGGGATGTTGTTATGAAGGGCGCACACTCTGAAGCACAGACCGGCAGAAGTCAAAAGCGTCTGCGCCGCGGCCCTTTGTAGGGAATAGACGAAAGTCGCAGGGTTTAATTGAACGTTTGAATAAAGAAAAATCCGAGCAGGCCGACACAGTCGGCAGCATCAAACCTATTACAAGGGATTTTCCCCATGCCTTTGCTGCGACAACTCTCCATCCAATGGAAGATCACCCTGCTGGCGGGCCTGTGCCTGGCGGCAATCGTCACCCTGCTCGTCGGCCTTTCGCTGTACCGCATGGACCACAGTTCGGACCTGGTGAAAGCCAGCAGCATGCGCATGCTCTCCGACTCGGCCCAGTCGCGCATCGAGTCCCAGGGCGAGGTCCAGGCCCTGAACATCCGTCGTCAGTTCATGGACGCCTACCAGTACGGCGCCGGTTTCGCCCGCCAGGTGCTGTTCCTGCGTGAGCAGGCGGAAAAGCGCTTCCTCGACGCCTACGATCTGCGCCAGGACATGACTGCCCAGGTGCGTGCCGCGCTGCAGGCCAACCCCGACCTGCTCGGCCTGTCGCTGGTGTTCGAACCGGGCGCGCTGGATGGCAAGGACAAGCTGTTCGCCGGCCAGGGCGAGCTGGGCAGCAACGAGACCGGGCGCTTCGCCCTGTACTGGTCGCAGCCGCGGGTCGGCCAGCTGACCTCGATGGCGCTGCCCGAGCACGACATGGCCAACACCGAGATCGGCCCCAGCGGCCAGCCGGCCAACACCTGGTGGGTGTGCCCGCGCAGCACCGGCACCGTGTGCGTGGTCGAGCCGTACTTCTATGACATCGACGGACAGCGGGTGCTGATGACCAGCATCGTCTTCCCGCTCAAGGCTGGCGACAAGGTCATCGCCACCCTGTCCATCGACATCAACCTCAACAGTTTGCAGGCTTTGAGCCAGACCGCCAGCCGCAGCCTTTACGAGGGCCAGACCACCGTCGGCATCCTCAGCCCCGTGGGCCTGCTGGCCGGTTACAGCGCCGATGCCGGCAAGCTGGCTCAGCGCTTCGACCAGGTCGACCGGACCCTGGGCGCGGAACTGGTGCGCAAGCTCGCCGAAGGCAAGCTGCAGATCCTCCATGACCAGCAGCGCCTGAAAGTACTGGCCGCCTTCGAGCCGATCCCCGGCGGCAAGCCCTGGGGCGTGCTGCTGGACGTACCCGAAAGCGCCCTGACCGGGCCGGCCGAGGCGCTCAAGGTAGAACTCGACGCCCTCAACACCAGCGGCACCCTGCTCGAACTGGGCCTGGGCCTGGCCGCCGCCATCGCCGGCCTGCTGCTGGTGTGGCTGATGGCCCGCGGCGTGACCCGGCCGATCCTTGGCGTGGCCGCCATGCTCAAGGACATCGCCAGCGGCGAAGGCGACCTGACCCGCCGCCTGCAATACGACAAGCAGGACGAACTGGGCGAACTGGCCGGTTGGTTCAATCGCTTCCTCGACAAGCTGCAGCCGACCATCGCCGAGGTCAAGCGCTCGGTCCAGGCCGCCCGCGGCACCGCCGACCAGTCTGCGGCCATCGCCGCCGAGACCAGCGCCGGCATGGAACAGCAGTACCGCCAGGTCGACCAGGTGGCCACCGCCTCCCACGAAATGAGCGCCACTGCCCAGGATGTCGCCCGCAGCGCGGCCCAGGCCGCCCAGGCCGCGCGTGAAGCCGACCAGGCCACCCGCGAAGGCCTGGCGGTGATCGACCGCACCACCACCAGCATCGACACCCTGGCCGCCGACATGAGCGGCGCCATGGCACAGGTCGAAGGTCTGGCGCGCAACAGCGAGAAGATCGGTTCGGTGCTCGAGGTCATACGCTCGATCGCCGAGCAGACCAACCTGCTGGCGCTCAACGCCGCGATCGAGGCGGCCCGTGCCGGCGAGGCTGGCCGCGGCTTCGCCGTGGTCGCCGACGAAGTGCGCAACCTGGCGCGCCGCACCCAGGAGTCGGTGGAGGAAACACGCCAGGTGATCGAGGCCCTGCAGGCCGGCACCCAGGAAGTGGTCGGCGCCATGGACAGCAGCCATCGCCAGGCTCAGGGTGGCGTGGAACAGGTCGGCCAGGCCGTTACCGCGCTGCAGCGCATCGGCCAGGCGGTGACCGTGATCACCGACATGAACCTGCAGATCGCCAGCGCCGCCGAGGAACAGAGCGCGGTGGCCGAGGAGATCAACAGCAACGTCGCCACCATCCGTGACGTGACCGAGTCGCTGAGCGGCCAGGCCAACGAATCGGCACGGGTCAGCCAGTCGCTCAACAGCCTGGCCAACCAGCAGCAGGGGTTGATGGATCAGTTCCGCGTTTAACTGCCAAACGCCAGGGCCGCTCGCAGGTGGTCTCGGCTGCAAAGCCTCGTCGTCTACACTTTTGCCGGAACCCACGGACCGGCACCGACGAGGCCCCGATGAAGAAAGTTCCTACCCTGCTGGCCAGCCTGCTCCTTGCCTTCGGCCTGGCCAGCACCGACTCCGCCGCTGCGGCCGAGCAACCCATCCACTTCGGCGCCATCGGCTGGGAAAGCGGCGCACTGACCACCGAGATCCTGCGCCTGATCGTCGAACGTGGCTACGACTACCCCACCGACACCCTGCCCGGCAGCACCGTGAGCATGGAAGTGGCCCTGGCGCGCAACGACCTGCAAGTGATCGCCGAGGAATGGGCCGGGCGCAGCCCAGCCTGGGTCAAGGCCGAGCAGGCCGGCCAGGTGTTCGCCCTGGGCGACACGGTGAAGAACGCGGAGGAAGGCTGGTGGGTACCGGCCTACATCATAAAGGGCGACCCGGCACGCAACCTCGAACCCCTTGCGCCGGACCTGCGCAGCGTCGACGACCTCAAACGCTACCCCCAGGTATTCGACGACCCCGAGGCGCCCGGCAAGGGCCGCTTCCTCAACAGCCCCAGCGGCTGGACTTCCGAGACCGTCAACAGCCAGAAGCTCAAGGCCTATGGCCTGGACGGGCTGTACAACAACTTCCGCAGCGGCACCGGCGCGGCCCTCGACGCCGAGATCGCCGCCAAGATCAAGCTCGGCAAGCCCGTGCTGTTCTACTACTGGAGCCCTACTCCGCTGATGGGCCGCTACGACCTGGTACGCCTCGAAGAGCCCCCGTTCGATGCAGCCGCCTGGGCCACCCTCACAGATCCCGCCAATCCCGCTCCCAAAGGCAGCCGTTCGTTGCCGGCCAAGCTCTCGATCGGGGTGTCGAAGGCGTTTCGTGACGCCCACCCGGACCTGGTCGCCGTATTCGAGAAAGTCGACCTGCCCATCGACACCCTGAACAAGGCACTCGCCGACATGAGCGAAACCCGGCAGAAACCTCGCGACGCGGCGATCGCCTTCCTGCGTGACAACCCCGCGGTGTGGAAGGCCTGGCTGCCCGCCGAAAACGCCGCCAAGGTCGAGGCCGGCCTGTGAGCGGTGGTTTTCCCGAAGCCCTGCAATTTTCTTTCGCCGCTTGGGTCAACCGCCTGGTCGACTGGCTGGTCCTGCACTATGGCGACCATCTGCGCACCGTCTCCGACCAGTTGCTGCAACTGCTGCTAGGCCTGGAAAACCTGCTCCGCCTGCTGCCCTGGTGGCTGCTGCTGGTGCTGGTCGGCCTGCTGGCCTGGCATGCCAGCCGCAGCCTGGTCCGGGCGTTGATGCTGCCACTACTGCTGGCACTGATTGGCATGCTCGGGCTGTGGGACAAGCTGCTGCAGACCCTCGCCCTGGTGCTGGTCAGCACCGGCCTGTGCGTGCTGATCGGGGTGCCGCTGGGCATCCTGCTGGCCACCCGGCCCCTGGCCCGGCGCCTGATCCTGCCGGTGCTCGACGTGATGCAGACCCTGCCGGCCTTCGTCTACCTGATCCCGGTGCTGATGCTGTTCGGCCTGGGCAAGGTGCCGGCAGTGTTCGCCACGCTGATCTACGCCCTACCGCCGCTGGTGCGCCTGACCGAGCTGGGCCTTTCGCAGATCGACCCGTCGCTGCTGCAGGCCGCCCACGGCCTGGGTGCCAGCCGCTGGCAACGGCTGCGACGCATCGCCTTGCCGCTGGCCCTGCCAAGCATCATGGCCGGGCTCAACCAGTCGGTGATGATGGCCCTGTCGATGGTGGTGGTCGCCTCGATGATCGGCGCCCGCGGGCTGGGCGAGGACGTGCTGGCCGGTATCCAGACCCTCAACGTCGGCCAAGGCGTCGAGGCGGGCCTGGCGATCGTCGCGCTGGCGATGGTGATCGACCGCATCAGCCAGGCATACGGACGCCCCGGGCGTTGAGGCTCGCATTCGCGTATCGTACCTATTGCCCTCGACAGGGTGAGCCCGCCACGTCACGAACCGGAGCCCCGCGTGTCCCTCAAAGCCCTGCGCACCCTGGTCACCATCGCCCGCCATGGCACCTTCGCCCGCGCCGCCGACCTGCTGAGCCTGACCCCTTCGGCGGTGAGCCTGCACATCAAGACCCTGGAAGACGAGCTGCAGGTCGCCCTGTTCGACCGCAGCCGCCGCCAGGTGATGCTGACCGAGGCCGGCCAACTGGCGGTGGCCCGCGCCGAAGGCATCCTGGCTGCCTACGACGAACTGGCCGACACCCTGGCCAGTGGCACCAGCCTGCGCGGTCGCCTGCGCATCGGCGCGATCCACACCGTGCTCGCCCGGCGCCTGCCCAGGGCACTGGTGTGGATCAAGGCGCACCACCCCGAGCTGCATGTCAGCGTGGTGTCGGGCATGTCTGCGGAACTCGCCCGACGGGTGGAAGATGGCGAGCTGGACGCGGCGATCACTACCGAACCGGTCAGCCCCTACCCGCAAAGCCTGCAGTACACGCCGCTGTTCGAGGACCGCTTCTGGGCCATCGCCAGCCCGGATCTGTCGGGCCAGAGCTTGTCTGCGCTGCTCGCCAGCCAGCCGTTCCTGCGCTTCGACAAACGCGCATGGGCCGGCCGCCAGATCGAACAGGAACTGCGCCGCCAGCGCCTGCAAGTCAACGAACAGATGGAGCTGGACAGCCAGGAGGCCCTGGCGCGCATGGCGGCCATGGGGCTCGGGGTGGCGGTCATCCCCATGAGCGACGACGACCTCGACCGGCTGCCCGCCGCCACCGTGCTGCCCTTCGGTGAACCGCAGCTGACCCGGCGCATGGTGCTGCTGGAACATGAAAAGAGCCAGCGGCGGCACCTGAGCGCGGTGTTGAAGACCGCGCTCGAGGCTTGAATACTGGCGAACGCGCTACGCAGCGGTGTAGACAGTGCATTTTTCTCAACGGTCACTCAAGAAAACACCGTTTTTTCTGCTCACTCAACTCCGCTAGTCTGTGCCCGTACCCGGCCACGGACCACCCGCCATGCTCCACCTGCTGCTCACTACTCTCGTCCCGATCATCCTGCTCATCGCCCTGGGCACCTGGCTGCGGGTCCGTGGCTTTCTCGCCGAAACCTTCTGGCCCGGCGCCGAACGCCTGAGCTATTACGTGCTGCTGCCGTCGTTGTTCCTGCACGGCCTGGCCACCGCCAACCTTGAAGGCGTGCCGGTACTGGGCATGGTCGGCGTGCTGATGCTCTCGACCCTACTCGGCGCCCTGCTGCTGGTGCTCTACCAGGGCGTTGCCAGCCATGACGGCGGCGACTTCACCTCGGTGTTCCAGGGTGGCGTGCGCTTCAACAACTACATTGGCGCCACCCTGGCCGCCGGCCTCTACGGCACTGCCGGCATCGCCCTGGCGGCGGTGGCCAACGCCGCCATCGTGCCGCTGGTCAACCTGCTCTGTGTGCTGGTATTCGCCCGCTTCAGCGCACGCCACAGCTCACCGACCACAGTGCTCAAGGCGATCTTCGCCAACCCGTTGATCATCGGCTGCGCGGCTGGCCTGTTGCTACGGGTAACCGGCCTCGGCCTGCCGGCCGGCCTGGAGCCCACGGTCAAGGCCCTGGGCCAGGCGGCGCTGCCGCTTGGCTTGCTGTGCGTCGGCGCGGCGCTCGGCGGGGCGCGACTGGGCCAGCAGGTCAGGCCGGTGCTGGCGGCGTCGCTATTCAAGTTCCTGGTCATGCCGGTGACCACCTGGGGCCTGTGCCGGTTGCTCGGGCTGGGTGGCCAGGCAGCGGTGGTGGCGGTGCTGTTCCAGGCACTGCCCACCGCTTCCTCGTCCTATGTGATGGCCCGGCAGATGGGCGGCAATGCACCGTTGATGGCCACCATCATCGCCCTGCAGACCATCACCGCCGCCGCGACCCTGCCCCTGGTGCTGAGCCTGACACTGAATTGAAGCCGAACGGCTAGACTGTGAACAGCCCTCTCGCGGAGTCTCGATCATGCGCCTTGCGTGGATGCTGTTCGGTGTGTCCCTGACCCTGCTCGCAGGCCCCCTCCCCGCCGCTGACAGCCAGCAGGCCGCCGTTGCCGAAGACAAGGCGCAGGTGCTCGAGGAGAAGGTGGTCGAGGACGCCCCGCCGCCGAAAAAACAGGAAACCCTGACTCCCGGCGAAGTCCAGGCCGTCGACCCGGCGGGCCAGGCGCCGATGGACGACAGCATCACCTGCCTGGCCCGCACCATCTACTGGGAAGCCAAGGGCGCCGACGCCGAGGACATGAGCGCGGTGGCCAGCGTGGTGCTCAATCGCCTCGGCCACGAAGGCTTCCCCGACAGTATCTGCGCGGTGGTCAAGCAGGGAGTCGAGAGCAAGAGCTGCCAGTTCTCCTGGTGGTGCGACGGGCGCCCCGATCAGGTGGAAGAAGCGCAGCGCTACGCCGTGGCCAAGGAAATCGCCCGCAAGGCACTCAACCAGCAGCTCAAGGACCCCACCGGCGGCGCCCTGTATTTCCATGACCGTAGCGTCCGCCCCGACTGGGCCAAGGCCTATCGCAAGACGGCCCAGACGACGCACTTCCTGTTCTACAAGCCGAACCAGGCCTTGGCCCGCTAGGCATCAGAAACCGACCGTTGCCGATACCCGCCAGGTCAGGCCAGTAGGCGATGTCGAGCACATTTTGCACGCTGGCGCACAGGCGTGGGCAAGGGGCGAATCAGAGAGTTCAGGGACATCCGCAATGCACCTGTTGGAGGGTGATGCCCTGAGTGCGCGCGTTCACAGCGCCACCAACAGGCAATGCTCGCACGCCCTGACCATGTAGCGCTTGGCCGTGCGCTCACTGACGCTCACTGACCCGCAGGCGGGCGGTGATATTGGCGTAGTCCAGGCATCGCTGGAGCCAGCCGCGATGTGCTTGATAGAGAGCGCTTAGCGGAGGGACGGTTGCTGCGGTGGACTCGGTCATCAAGAGCACGCTGATGCGGGTGTAGATGAGACGGTTCTCTTTGACTTCAATGCATTGGCCAATCGCTGCGGCCCTGAGGGGAATGCAGTTATGTTCGCCATTTCACTGAGCTGCCCACCCCGAGTTACATCAGTCGAACTCAATAGGAGGCTGACAGTCGCCGGCTGAACTTCGAGCCGTCCCGGCCGGGCATACGCTTGATCCAACGTCACCGATGAACGTGGCGGCAACCTGCAGCGTCTTCTGCGCAATGCTGCTTTGGAAAAACGGTGAAGCGCCCTTGGGAGAGCTCTCCGGCTCATTGCCATAGGCTATCTGGGTCAAGCTTGCAGATACCAGCAACGCGGCCGATACAACCTTTTTCATACAGTGTCCTTACAGTAATTTCTGGTTTCATTAGCGCAGACGAAGCATTTTCTCCTGCAGCCCGACAGACTCTATCTGTCATTCATCCCAGGCAGCGTTAGGAAAAGACCACTTCGCCGCTTTAAAGCACTCCGCTAGCTTGTGGGAAATAGTACTGGAGGACATGTCGGCGCCAGGTACCGGGCCAGCCGCCGTGAGGCCGCGCGGGCTGCGCTCGGCCTCACGGCTGCTGCCCTCTACCGCCCAACCCCCAGCATCCCGCGCTCGACGATGAAATCGATCACTGCCTGCAGCCCCTCGCCCTTCTTCAGGTTGCTGAACGTCCACGGCCGCTCCGGGCGCATGCGTCGGGTGTCGCGCTCCATCACCTCCAGCGACGCCCCCACATAGGGCGCCAGGTCGGTCTTGTTGATCACCAGGAAGTCCGACTTGGTGATGCCCGGCCCGCCCTTGCGCGGGATCTTCTCGCCCTCGGCGACATCGATCACATAGATGGTCAGGTCGGCCAGTTCCGGGCTGAAGGTGGCGCTGAGGTTGTCCCCGCCACTCTCGACGAAGATCACCTCGAGGTTGCCGAACTGGCGCGCCAGCGCCTCGACGGCGGCCAGGTTCATCGAGGCGTCCTCGCGGATCGCCGTGTGCGGGCAGCCGCCGGTCTCGACGCCGACGATACGCTCAGGCTCCAAGGCCCCGGCTTCGGTGAGGATGCGCTGGTCTTCCTTGGTGTAGATGTCATTGGTCACCACGGCGATCTGGTAGTGATCACGCATGGCCTTGCACAGGGCTTCGAGCAGCGCGGTCTTGCCGGAGCCGACCGGGCCGCCGACGCCGACACGCAGGGGTTGCTGGTAGTTTTGCATCGTGGCAGTCCTCAGGAACGGAACAAACGGGTGTATTGGGTTTCATGGCGCGACGAAGCGATGGCCAGCAATGGCAGGCTACCGCCTAGCTGTTCGTCGTCCAGGGTCAGGGCATGATCGAGCACGGCAGGCAGTTCCTCGCCCAAGTCGCGCAGCAGGGTCTGGGCGGCCTGCTGGCCGAACGGCACCAGCTTCACCCCCGCCATCACCGCGCCTTCGAGCCAGGCAAAGCCATGGCCCAGGGCGAGCTGGCGCAGCGGGATCGACCAGTGCACCCCAAGCCAGGCCATGCCGCCCAGCTGGCTGAGCTCAAGGCTGGCGCGCCAGGCCGGCTCCTGCCCCAGTTGCCAGCCATCGAGCAGACGTGCCAGGGCGCTGCCGCGCTGCCGTTCCTCAAGGCGCAGTTCGGCGGTCTCGCGGTTGGCCAAAAGAAACTGGCTCCAGTGCGCGAAGGCGTCGGCATCGTCCGCCTGGCAGGCCTTGTACAGGCGCGCCAGCAACGGCCAGTCGAGGTAGCCGAGGGTGTCGTGCAACTGCTCGCGCTGCCAGGCGGCGAAGCCTTTGGCGTCCTTCACCCAACCGGCTTCCACGGCCCATTCCAGGCCTTGCGAGTAGGTGAAGCCGCCCACCGGCAAGCCGGGGCTGGCCAACTGCAGCAAGCGCAGCAGCGCCAGGTCGCTGTGCATCAGCCGGCCAGCACCAGCGCAGCGCCCGCCAGCAGACCGCCGCCGAAGGCCTTCTGCAGGCCGGCATGGCGCCGCAGCAGGCAACCGACGCCAAAGCCCGCCGCCAGCAGCAGGCCGCTGACCGTGACGAAACCGGCACTGAACTGCCAGAACGCGCTGGGGGTGGCTTCCACGCCATGGGCCCAACCGTGGAACAGGGCGAATACCGGCATGATCAGCGACAGCAGCAGCTGACGGCTCGGCAACAGCATGGCGGCGGCGGCCACCAGCAGCGAGCCGAGGATCATCTGCTCCATGCCGACCACATCGCCGAACAGATGGCCACACACCGCGCCGCCGAACATCGCGGCCAGGGTCGCCAATGGCAAGGTCAGGTTGCGTCGCGTGAGGGCGGCGAGTACGCCGGTGCCAAGCAGCATCAGCAAGTGATCGAGGCCGGTCAGCGGGTGCAGCAGGCCATCCTGCAACGGGTTGCTGTCATGGCCGGGATGGGCGAAGGCCGGCAAGGCCACCATCAGCAGTACCAGGGCGAACGTCTTTTTCATTGTGGGCTCCAGGGTGAGGTCAGGAATGGGCTGGCAGGCGCACGAACGGGTGGTCATGGCCGTGGGAATGGCTGTGAGATGCGCTCTGGTAGGCGCCGGCCTCGGGCTCGAACGGTGCCTGTTCGGCCACCACCTCCAGCCCCAGGCCACGCAGCATGTCGTCGAGCACATGGTCGTGCTGGAAGCGCAACAGGCCCGGCTCGATCTGTAGCGGTACGTGGCGGTTGCCCAGGTGGTAGGCGGCGCGGGCCAGCAGGAGCGGATCGGCGCAGCGCACAGTCGAGACCGTCTCGGGAGCAGCGAGCACGCGAATGACCTGCTGGCCTTCAGCATCGGCCAGCAGTTCGCCGCCTCGCAGCAGATGGCCGCGCTCGAGCATCAGCCCAGCCTCGCGACCATCGTCCAGGGTGACGCGCAGGCGGCTCTTGATGCGGCTGTCGACATCCAGGGTGACGGTGCCGGTGATGGCTTCGGACTCAGTGATCCGACGGGTGAGGACAATCATGTTCGCTCCTTCAGAACAGGAAATAACGCTGCGCCAGCGGCAACTCGTGCGCCGGCTCGCACACCAGCAGCTCGCCATCGGCGCGAACCTGGTAGGTCTGCGCGTCGACTTCGATCAGCGGTTGCAGGGTGTTGTGGACCATGTCGGCCTTGCGTACCCGCCGGCAACCGTGGGCCACACCGATCAGGCTCTGCAGCTTCAGTTGCTCGGGTAGGCCACGGTCCAGTGCGGCCTGGGGCAGGAAGGTCATGCGCGTGGCATGCCGGGCCGCGCCCAGGGCGCCGAACATCGGCCGGTAGTGCACCGGTTGCGGGGTCGGGATCGAGCCGTTGATATCGCCCATCGGCGCCGTGGCAATCATCCCGCCCTTGAGCACCAGCGCTGGCTTGACCGCGAAGAACGCCGGCGCCCACAGCACCAGGTCGGCCAGCTTGCCCACCTCCACCGAGCCGACCTCGTGGGCGATGCCGTGGGTCAGCGCCGGGTTGAGGGTGTACTTGGCGATGTAGCGCTTGACCCGGAAGTTGTCGCTGTAGCTGCTGTCCGGGGCCAACGGGCCGCGGCGCAGCTTCATCTGGTGCGCCACCTGCCAGGTGCGCAGCACCACCTCACCGACCCGACCCATGGCCTGGGAGTCGGACGAGGTCATGGCGAAGGCGCCCAAGTCGTGGAGGATGTCCTCGGCGGCAATGGTCTCGCGGCGGATGCGCGACTCGGCGAAGGCGACGTCCTCGGCGATGCTCGGGTCCAGGTGGTGGCAGACCATGAGCATGTCCAGGTGCTCGTCCACCGTGTTCACGGTGTAGGGCAGTGTCGGGTTGGTCGAGGACGGCAGCACGTTGGCCTGGCCCGCCGCGCGGATGATGTCCGGCGCGTGGCCGCCGCCCGCCCCTTCGGTGTGGAAGGTATGGATGGTGCGATCGCCGATGGCGGCCAGGGTGTCCTCGATGCAGCCCGACTCGTTGAGGGTGTCGGTATGGATCGCCACCTGGATGTCCATTTCCTCGGCCACGCCGAGGCAACAGTCGATGGCGGCAGGCGTCGAGCCCCAATCCTCGTGCAGCTTGAGGCCCACGGCGCCAGCGGCGATCTGCTCGCGCAGGGCTTCGGGCCGCGAGGCATTACCCTTGCCCAGCAGGCCGATGTTGATCGGCAGGCAGTCGGCGGCCTGGAGCATGCGCGCCAGGTACCAGGGCCCCGGGGTGCAGGTGGTGGCGTTGGTGCCGGTGGCCGGCCCGGTGCCGCCGCCGATGAAAGTGGTCACGCCGCTGGTCAGCGCCTCCTCCACCTGCTGCGGGCAGATGAAGTGGATATGCGAGTCGATGCCGCCGGCGGTGACGATCTTGCCTTCGGCGGCGATCACCTCGGTGCCCGGCCCTACCGGTACCGTGACGCCGGGCTGAACATCAGGATTGCCGGCCTTGCCGATGGCGGCGATACGGCCATGCTTGACGCCGATATCAGCCTTGACGATGCCCCAGTGGTCGATGATCAGCGCATTGGTCAGCACCAGGTCCATGGCCTCGGCCGCGAGCATCTGGCCCTGGCCCATGCCGTCGCGGATCACCTTGCCGCCGCCGAACTTGACCTCCTCGCCGTAGATCGTGAAGTCCTTCTCCACCTCCACCCACAACGCGGTGTCGGCCAGGCGCACGCGGTCACCGACGGTAGGCCCGAACATGTCGGCGTAGGCCTGCCGGGAAATGCGGCTCATGCCCTGCCCTCCAGCACGCCCATCACCTTGCCCTGAAAGCCGTACACCTCGCGCTTGCCGGCGTAGGCCACCAGTTGCACGGTGCGCGCCTGCCCCGGTTCGAAGCGCACCGCGGTGCCGGCCGGGATGTCCAGGCGAAAGCCCCGGGTCGGCTCGCGCTCGAACACCAGGGCGTCGTTGACTTCGTAGAAGTGGTAGTGCGAGCCCACCTGCACCGGGCGGTCGCCATGGTTGGCCACGCTGACGCTGACGCTCTGGCGGCCGACATTGAGCTCGATGTCGCCTGCGGCGACCTGGACTTCTCCGGGAATCATGCCGGCCTCCTCAAACGATGGGTTCATGCACGGTCACCAGCTTGGTGCCGTCGGGGAAGGTCGCTTCGACCTGGACGTCGTGCAGCATTTCCGGCACGCCGGCCATCACCTGCTCGCGCACCAGCACCTCGCGGCCCAGGCTCATCAGATCGGCGACCGTGCGGCCATCGCGGGCGCCTTCGAGCACCGCGGCGCTGATCAACGCCACCGCCTCCGGGTAGTTCAGTTTCAGGCCACGGGCCAAGCGCCGCTCGGCCAGCAAGGCGGCGGTGAACAGCAGCAGTTTGTCTTTCTCTCGCGGGGTCAGCTCCATGGCGGCTCTCTCAGGTGGCCCAGATGCGCGGCGGGCACGGCGCCAGGCCAAGCACGGCCGGGCGCAGCAGGTGCCAGAGGCGCTGCAGGTTGCGTTGCAGGTGTTGGTTGTCGTGGTCGAGCAGGCGGATCACCAGCAGTGAGCCGAGCAGCGTCGCGCCAGCTGGGGTGTCGAGTTCGTCGAGAACCTGACGCACCCGCTCCAGCATCGCTGAGTCGGCGGGCGCTGCGCAGAAGGTGGCGAGCAACGGGTGCCCGGCCACCTTGCCCAGCTGCCCGCCCTCGATGCGCAGGCGCTCGTGCAGGCCGGGGTCGCCGGGCAGTTCGATGCGCAGGCGGCTGTCCAGCGCGCCCTCTTCGAAGCGCTCGTTCATCACCGGGCGACCCAGGCACAGCGTCTCCCAGGCCAGCAGGCGCGCGCCGGGCTCAAGGCTGAAACAGTTGTCGAGGCAGGCGCGGGCGCCATTGAAAAAGATACTGTCCTGCGGCAGCCATTCCAGAGTGCTGCCGGCGGCGAGGTGAAATCGCTGGGCGAGCCGTGCGGTGGGGCCGATGCTGCGGTAGAACTTGCTCGCGCCGGGCATCGTCAGCAAGGCATGGCTGCCGGGCTCGAGGTGGACATCAAGTTCGAGGCGGTCGCCGGCGACGATGCCCCCTGGCGGGTGCAGCACATAGACATGGCATGGCGCACCCTCCGGATAGAACGGCCGCTGCACCAAAAGAGGTCCGACATGACGCCGCGCACCAAGGCGGGTCACGTCATCGCGCTGGACGAAGCGCAACTGCAGGTGGGCGCTCCAGCCCGGGTCTGCCTGCGGTGGGTCGATCTGCTGCGCCAACGACATCCTCAAACCCCTGAAATCCATGGCCTGACGGCCGGATGAGGGCCCTGCGCGGGGCGCTTGCGGGCGCGCCGGGCTGACCACTCGATCAATATTCGCTGGAGGGATATAGCAGGGAGCGGGCCAACTGCGCAGATGAACGATGATGAAACTTTCGAACCGTCAGTCATGCCGCAAGGCTGCGGGCCAGAGCGGCTGCGCCCGGACGCGCAATTCAAGTGCCTGCCGGCGTGGCGAAGTAGGCTAAAGTGACCACCCTGCCCTTTTTCGAGCCAAGGATGCCCCCATGCAATTCGCCCCCGCCATTCCGATTCTGCGGATCTTCTCGGTCGACAAGGCCCGGGAGTTCTACCTTGATTTCCTGGGTTTCCAGCTCGATTGGGAACACCGCTTCGCCCCGGACCTGCCGCTGTACATGCAGATCCACCGCGATGGGTTGATCCTGCACCTGTCCGAGCACCACGGCGACGCCACGCCGGGCTCGGCGGTGTTTGCCCGGGTCGAGGACCTCAAGGCGCTGGAGCGCGAACTGCTGGCCAAGCGCTACGGCTACGCCCGCCCGCAGGCCGAGGCGGTCGACTGGGGCCTGGAAATGCAGGTTGCCGACCCGTTCGGCAACCGCCTGCGCTTCTGCCAGCAGATCGACAACGTCTGATGGCCAGCGGCAAGCGTGCACTGGCGCGCCTGGAGCGGGAGATGGTCGCCTGCCTGACCGAAGCCTGCGCCACTGCTCAGGGCGAGATCGTCGGTTTCGCCTGGCTCACCCACCAGGTGGACCTCAACGACTTCCCCGCCAGCCTGCGCATCACCTGGGTGTTCACCGACGACACCGACAAGGCTCGCGCGCTGGCCGGCACGGACAAGGCACGGATGATCGCGCTGACTGGCCAGGCGCTGAGCGACGCGGGGATCGCGCTGGACCATGTGGCCTGGCATGTGCGTTTCGACAGCGAAGAAGCCTGCTGGCGCGATCATGGCGGGGACTGGAACCGGCGCTTGCGCTGAGGCCAGCCCTCGCACGGGTAAAATTACAGAAGAATCCCACAACCAATTCGGAAGCACGGAGCTTCGTTCAACTGCAAAAACCTTTCACTGTCAGGCCCTGGGAAACACGCCCCAGCAACGAAAGGGAAGTCACAGTGCAATTCGAGAAAACCTATCAAGTCATCGCCAACCGCGGCATCGTGCTTGATGTTCATGAACTGACTATTCATCCAGCAGACCGCGCAAAGCTTGCAATGCTTGATTTCACGAGCGCTCGGCAGGCCAGCTATCGAGTGACAGAAACCTTGATACAGGTCTACGACCGTATGCAGACGAAGGGTCCATGCCAAGTTCGGGTATCGATCTCTATGGCGCTCACCAGAGAACAAGCCGATGCACTGAATGACCAACGCGGGCACGTCAGTGCGCTAATCAGCACATCTATTGGCGTACCTGTCGGCCTGGTCGCGCCAATAACCGGTGCCGCGCTGGGGGTGGCCATCGGCCCACTGGCAAGCAGCAGGTTACCGACTTACCACATGGGCGACAGGATGGTACACGTAGAGGCGAGTGTCAGCGGAGGAATCGGGCCGCAACGGTCAAGCCAATCGCTTATCATCCAGGCGCACCCATGAATGCCTTCATCGCCGCGGCGCTGCTCATACTTGCAGCAGCCGTGCTCTACCACAACCTTCGCGCTGCAAAGGTACGCAAATGGGCTGGGCTGTCTCTGCTTGGCGCAGGTGTGCTGATTTGGCGGTTCCTTCCTCATGGTCTGTACCTGGGCGTGGAATTGTCCATGTGGGTAACATTTCTGTTCTGCACAGGCTCAGGCCTGTTCGTTCATCGTAATCGTCATCACGACAGCGACTGACCCGAACGTACACGCCCGGCGGATTGTGTGACTGGCCGTTCCCGATCCGCGCCGGATGTATTAAGGTGGCGGGGTGCGCATATAAAAGCAGCCCGCCGTGTTCGGGCAAGAGCAATGAGGGTGTCATGAGTAACGAAAGCATTAACTGGGACAAGCTGGGTTTCGACTACATCAAGACAGACAAACGTTACCTGTCCGTATGGCGTAACGGCGAGTGGGACAAGGGCACCCTGACCGAAGACAATGTGCTGCACATCAGTGAAGGCTCCACCGCCCTGCACTATGGCCAGCAGTGCTTCGAAGGCCTGAAGGCCTACCGCTGCAAGGACGGTTCGATCAACCTGTTCCGCCCCGACCAGAACGCCGTGCGCATGCAGCGCAGCTGCGACCGCCTGCTGATGCCACGCGTCTCGACCGAACAGTTCATCGAAGCCTGCAAGCAGGTAGTCAAGGCCAACGAAAAATTCGTTCCACCGCACGGCAAAGGCGCCCTGTACCTGCGTCCGTTCGTGATCGGCACCGGTGACAACATCGGCGTGCGCACCGCCCCCGAGTTCATCTTCTCGGTCTTCGCCATCCCGGTCGGTTCGTACTTCAAGGGCGGCATGACCCCGCACAAATTCCTCATCTCCGACTTCGACCGTGCCGCCCCGCAAGGCACCGGCGCGGCCAAGGTCGGCGGCAACTATGCGGCCAGCCTGCAGCCAGGCTATGAAGCCAAGAAAGCCGGCTTCGCCGACTGTATCTACCTCGACCCGCTGACCCACAAGAAAATCGAGGAAGTCGGTTCGGCCAACTTCTTCGGCATCACCGCCAACAACGAATTCGTCACGCCGAAGTCGGTCTCGGTGCTGCCGGGCATCACCCGCCTGTCGCTGATGGAACTGGCCGAATCGCGCCTGGGCCTGAAGGTCATCGAGGGCGACGTGGAAATCGACAAGCTCGACCGTTTCGTCGAAGCCGGTGCCTGCGGTACCGCCGCGGTGATCACGCCGATCGGCGGCATCCAGTACAACGGCAAGCTGCACGTATTCCACAGCGAAACCGAAGTCGGCCCTGTGACGCAAAAGCTGTACGCCGAGCTGACCGGCATCCAGAGCGGTGACGTCGAGGCGCCAGCGGGCTGGATCGTCAAGGTCGTTTAAGCCTGTGCCGTCATGAGAAAGGGGCGTGCCAGCAATAGCACGCCCCTTTTTCTTTACTGCTGAGCCATCGCCCGGTCAGCCACGGCAGTATTGCGTAGATGAATTTTTCTTAAATCGCCGGTTGTCTATTCTTTGGCACAATCAGGTCTCCACTCGCCGCCCAGGAACCAGCATGCCACGCGTACTGACCATCGAAGACGACGCTGTCACCGCCCAGGAAATCGTCGCCGAACTGTCCAGCCACGGTCTGGAAGTCGACTGGGCCGACAATGGCCGTGAAGGCCTGGCCAAGGCCATCGCCGGCGGCTACGACCTGATCACCCTGGACCGCATGCTGCCCGAGGTCGACGGCCTGACCATCGTCACCACCCTGCGCAACCTGAAGATCGCCACGCCGATCCTGATGATCAGTGCGCTGTCGGACGTCGACGAGCGTGTGCGCGGCCTGCGCGCCGGCGGTGACGACTACCTGACCAAGCCGTTCGCCTCCGACGAGATGGCCGCCCGGGTCGAGGTGCTGCTGCGCCGCAATAGCGTGCCGATGACCCAGACCCGCCTGCAGGTCGCCGACCTCGAGCTGGACCTGATCAGCCACGAAGCCCGCCGCGGCGAACAGGCGCTGAACCTGCTGCCCACCGAGTACAAGCTGCTCGAGTACCTGATGCGCCACTCCGGCCAGGTGATCACCCGGATGATGATCTTCGAGGAGGTCTGGGGCTACCACTTCGACCCTGGCACCAACCTGATCGACGTGCACATCGGCCGCCTACGCAAAAAAATCGACTCGCCCGGCCAGAACCCGCTGATTCGCACCGTGCGGGGCTCCGGCTATGCCATTGCCGAACCCGTCTAAGGGCTGGAGCTCCTCCACCAGCCGTCTGCTGGCGCTGTACAGTTTCCTGTTCGTGGCCTGGAGCAGCATCCTCATGGGGGTGCTGTACTTCGAGGTCACCAGCTACCTGAACAAGCTCACCCGCCACTCGATGCTGCAACGCCAGCACCTGTTCGCCCACATGAGCGGCAAACAGCTGGACGACGCGCTGGTGGCAAGCCAGGCCTTCGAGGAACGCAGCTTCGACGCCTACGGCCTGTTCGACGCCCAGCTCAACCCGATCGGCGGGCGCATCCGTGCAATACCCTCGGAGCTGGGTCTTGACGGCAAGGTCCATGAGCTCAAGCGATGCCTGGACGCCGACGACCCCCACCTGCCCCGCGACAGCTGCGATGCCGTGGCGATCAAGGTGCAGGACGGTCGCTGGCTGGTGCTGGTGCGCGACAACGGCTCGCTGTTCGTGGTGACAAGAATCATCCTCGATGCCCTGCTCTGGGGTATCTCGCTGACCTTGATCCCTGGCTTTGCCGGCTGGTACCTGCTGCGGCGCCGGCCGCTCAAGCGCATCCGCGCAATCCAGGCCCAGGCCGAGCTGATCGTCGCCGGTGACCTCACCCACCGCCTGCCCCTGTCGGCCCGGCGCGACGAATTGGACATGCTTGCCGCCATCGTCAACGCCATGCTCGACCGCATCGAGCGGCTGATGCACGAGGTCAAGGGCGTCTGTGACAACATCGCCCACGACCTGCGCACGCCACTGACACGCCTGCGCGCCCAGCTCTACCGCATCCGCCAGCAAAGCAGCAGCGACTCCGCTGAAGGCGCGGCGCTGGACCAGGCGATTGGCGAGACCGACACGCTGATGGCACGCTTTCGCGGCCTGCTGCGCATCAGCGAACTGGAAGACCGCCAGCGCCGCGCCGGCTTCGTCCGGCTCGACCCGCAGGGGTTGCTGGTGGAGCTTCATGACTTCTACCTGCCGCTGGCCGAGGATGGCGGTATTCGCCTGCACCTGGAGCAGCCTGCGCAGTTGGCGGCGCTGCATGGCGACCGGGAGTTGTTGTTCGAAGCCCTGGCCAACCTGGTGGGCAATGCCATCAAGTTCACCCCCGAAGGCGGACAGGTGCGTATCGTCGCCAGCGAGTACGAGGCCGGCGTGCATATTGCAGTCGAGGACAGTGGGCCGGGGATCCCGGCGGATGAGCGCGAGGCGGTGTTGAAGCGCTTCTACCGCAGCGAGGAAGGCCATCGCCACGCGGGGTTCGGGCTGGGGCTGTCGATCGTCGCGGCGATTGTCGACCTGCATGGGTTCGGGCTGGAAGTGGGGGCCAGCGAGCTGGGTGGAGCGAGATTGGTGCTGCACTGCCCATTGGCTGGGGTTGCTCAATAAAGAGAGGGGGCGCTTTGCGGCCCTTTCGCCGGCAAGCCGGCTCCCACAGGGACCGCGCATGGCCTGAATGTAGAAGCCACCGCGGCGAAAGGGCTGCGCAGCAGCCCCTCTGGCGATCAGTCAGCCAGGCGCCAGGTAGTGGTGCCCTTGCTGTCTTCCAGCACCACGCCCATGGCGGCCAGGTGGTCGCGGATGCGGTCGGATTCGGCCCAGTTCTTGTCGGTGCGCGCCTGCAGACGCGCCTGGATCAGCGCCTCCACTTCGGCGGCATCGACCTTGCCCTCTGCACCGGCGCGCAGGAAGTCATCGGCTTCCAGTTGCAATACACCCAGCACATCCCCCAGCTCGCGCAGACGACCGGCCAGGCCGGCGGCGGCCTCGGGGTCGCTGTCACGCAGGCGGTTGATCTCGCGCACCAGGTCGAACAGCACCGCGCAGGCCTCAGGCGTGCCGAAGTCGTCGTTCATCGCCACGGTGAAGCGCTCGACGAACGCCTCGCCACCCTGGGCAGCCACGCGCGGCAGGCCACGCAGCGCATGGTAGAAACGCTCGAGCGCGCCCTTGGCGTCGCGCAGGCTGTCCTCGGAGTAGTTGATCGCGCTGCGATAGTGGCTGGCCACCAGCAGGTAACGCACCACTTCCGGGTGGTACTTGTCGAGCACGTCGCGGATGGTGAAGAAGTTGTTCAAGGACTTGGACATCTTCTCGCCATTGATGCGGATCATGCCGCAGTGCATCCAGGCGTTGGCGTATTGCTTGCCGGTGGCCGCCTCGCTCTGGGCGATCTCGTTCTCGTGGTGCGGGAACTCCAGGTCGCTGCCGCCACCGTGGATGTCGAAGCTCTCGCCCAGGCAGCAGGTGGACATCACCGAGCACTCGATGTGCCAGCCCGGACGGCCCGGGCCCCACGGTGAATCCCAGTACGGCTCGCCGGGCTTGACGCCCTTCCACAGCACGAAGTCCAGCGGGTCCTGCTTGGCCTCGTCGACTTCGATACGCGCGCCGATGCGCAGGTCTTCGATCTTCTTGCGTGACAGTTTGCCGTAGCCGACGAACTTGCCGACCCGGTAGTACACGTCGCCATTGCCCGGCGCGTAGGCGTAACCCTTGTCGATCAGGGTCTGGATCATCGCGTGCATGCCGGGGATATGGTCGGTGGCACGCGGCTCCAGGTCCGGCTTGAGGATGCTCAGGCGGCGCTCGTCCTCGTGCATCGCGTCGATCATTCGGGCGGTCAGCGCGTCGAACGACTCACCGTTCTCGTTGGCCCGGTTGATGATCTTGTCGTCGATGTCGGTGATGTTGCGCACATAGGTCAGTTCATAGCCGCTCTTGCGCAGCCAGCGGGTGACCAGGTCGAAGGCCACCATGCTGCGGCCGTGGCCCAGGTGGCAATAGTCATACACGGTCATGCCGCACACGTACATGCGCACCTTGTTGCCGTCCAGCGGCTTGAAAACTTCCTTGGTCTTGCTCAGCGTGTTGTAGATGGTAAGCACGAAGGTTCCTCAGCTGCCCCACGAGTCGCGCAGGGTCACGGTGCGGTTGAACACCGGGCGACCCGGCTGGGAGTCTTTCAGGTCGGCGCAGAAGTAGCCTTCGCGCTCGAACTGGAAGCGGTCTTCCGGTTGGGCCTGGCCCAGGGAAGGTTCCGCGCGACAACCGCTGAGCACCTGCAGCGAATCGGGATTGATGTTGTCGAGGAACGTGCCGCCGTCTTCGGTCTTCTCTGGGTTGGCCGAGCGGAACAGACGGTCGTACAGACGCACTTCGCACTCGATGCTGCCTTCAGCCGGCACCCAGTGGATCACGCCCTTGACCTTGCGGCCTTCGGGGTTCTTGCCCAGGGTGTCCGGGTCGTACGAGCAGCGCAGCTCGACGATGTTGCCTTCGGCGTCCTTGATAGCCTCGTCGGCGCGGATCACGTAGCTGCCGCGCAGGCGCACTTCACCGGCCGGCTCCAGGCGTTTGTAGCCCTTGGGCGGCTCTTCCATGAAGTCGTCGCGGTCGATGTACAGCTCGCGGGCGAACGGCAGCACGCGCACGCCCATGTCTTCCTTCGGATGGCGCGGCAGTTCGAGCTGCTCGACCTGGCCCTCGGGGTAGTTGGTGATGACCACCTTCAGCGGGCGCAGCACGCACATGGCGCGCGGCGCGGTGCGGTCGAGGTCGTCACGGATGCTGAACTCGAGCATCGCCATGTCGACCACGCCGTCGGAACGGTTGGTGCCGATCATCTCGCAGAAGTTGCGGATCGAAGCCGGGGTGTAGCCACGGCGGCGGTAGCCCGACAGGGTCGACATACGTGGGTCATCCCAGGCGCTGACATGCTTTTCGTCGACCAGTTGCTTGAGCTTGCGCTTGGAGGTGATGGTGTAGTTCAGGTTCAGGCGGCTGAACTCGTACTGGCGCGGGTGCGCCGGCACCGGCAGCTTGTCGAGGAACCAGTCGTACAGCGGACGGTGGCTTTCGAACTCCAGGGTGCAGATCGAGTGGGTGATGCCTTCGATGGCGTCCGACTGGCCGTGGGTGAAGTCGTAGTTCGGGTAGATGCACCACTTGTCACCGGTTTGGTGGTGGTGGGCATGGCGGATACGGTACAGGATCGGGTCGCGCAGGTTCATGTTCGGCGAGGCCATGTCGATCTTGGCACGCAGCACGCGCTCGCCGTCCTTGAACTCGCCGGCCTTCATGCGGGCGAACAGGTCGAGGTTCTCCTCGACGCTGCGCTCGCGGAACGGGCTGTTCTTGCCTGGCTCGGTCAGGCTGCCGCGGTATTCCTTGGCCTGCTCGGGGGTCAGGTCGCAGACGTAGGCGTTGCCCGACTTGATCAGCTCCACGGCCCAGGCGTGCAACTGGTCGAAGTAGTCGGATGCATAGCGCACCGGGCCTGCCCACTCGAAGCCCAGCCACTTGACGTCACGCTGGATGGAGTCGATGTACTCCTGGTCTTCCTTGGCCGGGTTGGTGTCGTCGAAACGCAGGTGGCAGGCGCCGCCGAATTCCTTGGCCAGGCCGAAGTTGACGCAGATCGACTTGGCGTGGCCGATGTGCAGGTAGCCGTTGGGCTCCGGCGGGAAACGGGTGACGATGCTCTGGTGCTTGCCCGCGTCCAGGTCGGCCTGGACGATCGGCCGCAGGAAGTTCACAGGGACGGCGGGGGCGCCTTTGGCAGGGGCGTTTGGCGCGTTGTCGGCAGTGGGCTTGCTCATAGTGTCCTTGAATGCAGGTAGCCGGCCGGGTAGGCCGATTGAATCAAAGGGCCTATCATAGCCGAAGCAGTCAAGCTGCTGACAGCCGGAGCACCGACAAAGTGGCGCGTTTTGTCGCCGCAGCGGTCTACAATCCGGCACAATGGCGCCCCAGTGGCGTGTGCCGCGGCTGCCTGATCCTGCGTCAGGTTGTCCGAGCGCAGCGCGCACCCTATTTCCCGAATGCCTTGAAAGAGCGAATTTTCAGCATGTCCAAAGTCAAACTGAGCACCAACCACGGCGATATCGTCCTGCAACTGAACGCCGAGAAAGCCCCGCTGACCACCGAGAACTTCGTTCAGTACGTCAAGGACGGCCACTACGATGGCACGGTGTTCCACCGCGTGATCAAGGGCTTCATGATCCAGGGCGGCGGTTTCGAGGCTGGCATGAGCCAGAAGAAAACCCGCGCCAGCATCCAGAACGAAGCCGACAACGGCCTGAAGAACACCAAGTACAGCATTGCCATGGCTCGTACCATGGAGCCGCACTCGGCCTCCGCGCAGTTCTTCATCAACGCCTCCGACAACGACTTCCTCAACCACAGCGGCAAGAACGTCCAGGGCTGGGGCTACGCGGTGTTCGGTGAAGTGATCGAAGGCAAGGAAATCGTCGACGCCATCGAAAAGGTCGCCACTGGTTCCAAGGCCGGCCACCAGGACGTGCCGAAGGACGACGTGATCATCGAGAAAGCCGAGATCATTGAGTGATACTGCTGATCTCCGATCTGCACCTGCAAGAAGAACGCCCGGACATTACCCGGGCGTTTCTTGATCTGCTCGACGGCCGCGCCCGCCACGCCAAGGCGCTGTACATCCTCGGCGATTTCTTCGAGGCCTGGATCGGCGACGATGCGATGACGCCCTTCCAGCAGTCGATCTGCCAGGCCCTGCGCCGGCTGAGCGACAGCGGCACGGCGATCTACCTGATGCACGGCAACCGCGACTTCCTTATCGGCCAGGCGTTCTGCGACGCCGCGGGCTGCACCCTGCTGGCCGACCCCAGCGTGGTCGAGCTCGGTGGCGAGGCGGTATTGCTGATGCACGGCGACACCCTGTGCACCCGTGACGTGGCCTACATGAAGCTGCGCCGCTACCTGCGCAACCCGCTGACCCTGTGGATCCTGCGGCACCTGCCGCTGGGCACGCGGCACAAGCTGGCACGCAAGCTGCGCAGCGAAAGCCGCTCGCAGACACGGATGAAGAGCACCGAGATCGTCGATGTCACCCCCGAGGAAGTGCCCAAGGTGATGGCCGCCCACGGCGTGCGCACCCTGGTCCACGGCCACACCCATCGGCCGGCGCTGCACAAGCTGGTGGTCGATGGCCAGCCGGCACGGCGTATCGTGCTGGGCGACTGGGACCGGCGTGGCTGGGCGTTGCAGGTTGATGAACAGGGTTTCCAGCTGGCCCCGTTCGACTTCTCCTGAAACATCGCGGGTCTCCCCCGCGATGTCTTCACCGGCACTATTGGGCGCTGACCACCCGCCCCTTGTCCCGCTCGCTGATCACATACTGCCGATACTGCGGATCAGCCTTGATCTGCGCCTCGGTGAACGGTATCGGCGCCAGTTGCTTGGCCGCGAAAGCTCGCGTCTGGTCAGCGGCATGCGCCGACGCCCGCTCGCTCGACAGCGAGAAAGCCAGCAGCCCTTGGGCCTGAGGGCCGTGCTCGGTAAAACTGACCACTTGCAGATAGCTCGAACCACTGACCACCAGGCGCTTGCCCGGCCCTACCGGCACACTGACCATCGCGTTGTAGACGCCCAACGCCTGCGGCCCGCCGGGCACCGGCGTGCCATCGGCGGCCTGCTGGATCTGCCCCCAACGCTGGTCGGCGGCGATACCGGCCTCCTTCACCTGCGCCAGCGAGTCCAGCGCCGCTTCGTGCAGCAGCTTGCGCACCGCGGCCTGCTCCACCGCCAGGCCACGAGGCGTGTGCAACGGGTCGGCCGGATCGAACGGCACGCGCCAGCTTTGCGGATGCTCGGCCAACGCGCCTGCGATGTTGATGAAATGAACCAGGCCGATGCCGCTATCCGGATCGGCCTTGCCGGTCCACGCCTGCAGACTGGCACACACCGACTGTATGTCCGCCTCCACGCCCTTGCACCATTGCAACAGGTCCGGCATCAGCAGGCTGGCCTGGTACACCTCGTCATCGAACACCATGTGCTGCAGCTCGGCGCTGCCCAGCTTGCCCTTGCCTTGCAGGCGCTGCAGGGCAAAGCGGCTACGCAGGCCCAGGGGCTGGTCGGCACGGCTGACCAAGGGCGAGAAGCCGGTCAACGGCTGGGCCGGGTTGGCCATCCACGCCGAATCGTTGGCGTGCTGTACATAATCGCGCCGCTCCAGGCTCGGCAGCAGGTTGGCCGGGAAGATCCCTGGCTGGGCCGCCTGCGCATCCACCTTCCATTGACAGGCACTGCGCGAGCCGTCGAGCACCACCAGCGGGCCCGACGCGCCCGGGTTGCTGCACTGTTCCAGCATCCCCTGGTCGACATAGGGCACCACCGACTGATTGAGGTACAAGGCCTGGCCAGCAGCGTCCACTGCCAAGGTGTTGACCCAGGGGATGCCCTGCAGCTCGCCCACCGACGCCTTCAGCGCCTGCAGGCTGTCGGCACGGTTGATCCGGTACCACTGCTGCAATACCCGGGTGTTGTCGAGGTTGGCGTCACGCAGGCTGTAGGCGGCGTGATTGTCCCAATCCAGACGGCCGGGCCATTGCACCACAGGGCCAAACTTCGACAGGTGAATCGTGCGTTCGACCTGGCTGAGCGTACCGTCCTCACCCTTCACCGTGACCGTCAGCAGCTTGCGCTCCAGCGGCAGCGACTGGCCGTCATACAGGTAGCGGGTGGCGTCCTTGGGGTCCAGTTGCAGGCGGTAGAGGGTGAAGTGCTTGGAGGTGTCGACCGTGTGGGTCCAGGCCAGGTGCCGGTTGAAACCGATATTGACCACCGGCAGGCCCGGCAAGGCCGCGCCCATCACATCCAGTTGCCCGGGGATGGTCAACTGCATCTGGTAGAAACGCAGCCCACCGACCCACGGGAAGTGCGGGTTGGCCAGCAGCAACCCACGGCCATTGGCCGAACGTTCGGCGCCCACGGCCACGGCATTGCTGCCACGCTCGGCGGCGAACTGCGCCTGTCGCGCCAAGGCCACGCTGTAGTCGACCACCGGGCGCTGCGCCGCCAGCTTGGGTGGCGTCGCGGCGACCACGGCCTCGACGAATTGCCCCACACCGCCCTCGGCCAGCAAGCGCCGGGTCAGCTTGACCAGATCGCGACTGGTGATCGGTCGTAGCCACTCCCCTGCCCCGCACTCGGCCGGCAGCCCCTCGGCCCGTCGTTCACCCAGGGCACGGTTGTAGCCGTTGGCATAACCATCAAGCAGGTCGCGCACCGCCACCGGCTGCGCCTTGAGGAAACTGTCTACCGCCGCAGGCTCGTTGAGCCAGGTAAAGAACAGGTCGCTGGAGAGATTGTCACGCTGCTCGACCGTCTTGCCGTCGGCACCGAAATAGCGGGAGCGCTCGCCATTGACGGTCAGTACTTCGCCAGCCAGCAGGCACAGGTTGTCCTGGGCATAGGCGTAGCCGATGCCGTAGCCCAGGCCGCGCTCGTCCTTGGCCAGGATGTGCGGCACGCCGAAACTGGTGCGCCGGATCTGCGCGGAGGCATCACCATCGACCTCGCGCGCCTGCAGGGTCAGGCTGGAAGCGACCAGGGCGGCGGCAAGGCCCAGGCGAAACAGGGGAAGAGGGATCACAGGCACTCCTCGTGCTTATCGGGGTCATCCCGAACAGACGAATGGCCAGATGAAAATTTTACGTTCGACGCAGTGCTGCAACGTTCTCAACAGAACGTGTCAGATTTTTTTCACCGAGGGTTGCAGTTTTGTCGAGCTCAAACGTCTTTAGATGTGAGGCACCCATGATTTCGGGACAGTCCACGAAAAGGAGCATTCACATGTACAACCCGCAACAATCGCTAGCGGCGCAGCCTGCACCCAGCCAGGCCGCCGCCTCCCAGGAGGAACGCGTGGGCAACGAACAGATCCGCGAGCTGCTGCGCGCCTACGGCCTGCGCACCAGCCTGATCCGCCTGAAGGTCATCGACGCCCTGCACACCGCCGGCCGCAATGGCCGCAGCATTGGTGTGCGTGGCGTGCATGCGCAACTCGAGCAGCTGGATATCCCGCTGTCGTTCCTGAGCGTGCGCGAGGTGCTCAAGCGCCTGTGCAGCGAAGGCGTGATCAACCTGGGCAGCGACAAATGCTACAGCCTGAACCCTCAGGCCCGGGCCGTGCTCGAGCAACCCGCCTCGCGCTGAGCGCATGGCCGGCAAGGATATGCCGGCCCGCCTGCTTCAGGGTTTCACCTTGCGCCGCAGGATCCCGTTGATCACCACCACGACCACCGCAATGGCGATGGCGACGTACTGGAATGTCTGCTCGCTGATAGTGCCCTGCTTCTGCAGGTAACTTAGGCCAAGCATGATTCCCAGGACCACCAGGATGATCAGGATCGAATATTTCAGGCGCTGCACGTGTGTCATCGGAGGTTCCTTGCGACATCGGGGACATGAGGCTCCAGCGGAGCCGACGCCATGATACCTCGGCCGCTTTCCCCTCGCTGCAGTTCCTGCCGGCTCCCAACGCAGCAATCCCCTCTTTCCTGCCCCTGCCCCACGGTAGCGTCGAGATGCGCCCGTATGTGCATGTCTAGGTAAGCTACCCACTAAGCCATCATGGAACCCTTTCTCTAGATGGTTTGGGGCCTGCAGCGCAGGGGTGAAGGCATTTCCTACCTCAAGGCGTCCAGTTGCCCGCAAACAACAGACAAGGACGACTACAAGCCCCGGTCCGCTTCGCGCCTAGCGACCCTTTCCGTCGCTGTTCGAAAATCTGGCCACGCCACGCGGACCTCCCCGTGGCAACCCACGCCGCAGCCCATCGGGACCTCGGCGCCGGCCAAACCCAATGACGGAAGGAACCATTTCGTGGAAATGCCAGACCTGAGCAACATCGACCTCACCCAACTGCCTCAGTCGCTGCAGGCACTGATCGAATGCATCGGTTTGGACAACGCCTACCGGCTGACCCATGCCTTTGGCGGACGCCCCAAGTACATCCCCAAGCATCGCCAACGCACCAAACTGGCCGATGTGTTGCCGTCCGAGGCGCTCGATGCGCTGATCCAGCGCTTCGCCGGCCTTGCCCTGGAGATCCCCAAGTCCGACCACTTCCAGCGCCAGCTGCGCAACCAGCAGATCCAGCGGGAGAGCGCCAGCGGGCTGTCACGCAGCCTGCTCGCCGACAAGTATGGGTTGAGCCTGCGACAGATCGGCAACATCCGTCGACAGGCGTAGCCACGGCAACCTCGAACTACTTTTCGCCGTCCTCGAGTGGTGTGCTCCACAGCACCAGCTCGAGCGCCGCGGCAATCTGGATACGGTGGTCGGCAAAGGGAATGGGCAGCATGTCCTGGGCGCGCTCCAGGCGCCGGAGCAAGGTATTGCGATGCGTACCCAATACTTCGGCGGTCTGGATCAGAAATCGCGCTTGTAGAAGATATCCAGCGAGCTGGCCAGGCCGCTGGCGGCTTCCAGGTAGACCTTCTTGCTGAGCTTGTAGCGCAAGGCAATGGTATTGGCCGGCTCGAACACGCCCACGCCATAGCGCAGGCTCAGGCGCTCGGTGAGGTTGCCGCTGGCCACCACGCTGGTCTTGTTGCCCGTGCCCTGGGTGTCGAGCTGGAAGTCGTCGATGCCCAGGTTCGAGGCCAGGCCGCCAGTCAGACCGGCGCTGCCCATCAACCCCAGCCCCAGCGCCGCCTCGGCGAGCATGTTGCTGTCTTCGCCGGAGCTGTTCAGCGGGCGACCCAATACCAGGTAGGACAACGCCTGCTCCTGGCTCATCGCCGGCTCCGAGAACACCTTGGTGGTCGGCTGCTCGGCGCTGCCGCTCAGGCGGATGCCGGCGATCACGTCGTCGACCTGGCGGATCGCCTCGATGTCCAGGTACGGCTGGTCGATGGGGCCGGCGAACAGCAGCCGCGCGCGGCGAATGGTCAGCTTCTGCCCGTAGGCGCGGTAGCGTCCATCGGCCAGGCTGAGCTCGCCCCGGGTATCGAGGTTGTCGCCGATATGCACGTGCCCCAGCAGGTTGGCGGTCAGGCCGAAGCCCTTGAACGACAGTTTTTCGCTGCCGACATCGACATCGATGTCCATCGCCACCGCCATCGCCGGCTTGCCCTGCTCGGTCTGGTGGCCGACGATCACCGTGTCGTCCGAGACCTTGACCGTCGACGGCGGCAGCTCGCGCACGGTGATCTTGCCCTTGGGCACCTGCACCTTGCCGGTCACCGCAAGCTTGTCGTCCACCAGGCGAATACTCAGGTCGGGCGCCACTTCCAGCGCCGCGTAGGGCTCGACGCTGACAGGCAGTTGCTGGCCTTGCAGGCGTAGGTCCATGCCCAGCGCCTGGCCCCAAGTCATATGCCCGGTCAGTTGCCCACGCCCTGCCGCGCCACTGCGCCAGTTGCCGTTCAATTGCACCTGCTCACCAGCGATCAGCGCCTGCAGCGACAGGTCCTCCAGGCTCACCGGCAACTCCGCGCCGCTGACCTCGCCGCCACTCAAGGCCAGGCTACCATTGACCTGGGGCGCAATCAGGCTGCCGGACAGACGCCCGCTGCCGTTGAGCTGGCCGGCCAGGCGCTCGACCATCGGCAGGAACGGCCGAATGACGGACAGCTCAAGCCCGGCCAGGCGGAAATCACCGGACAACGGCTTGTTGCGGCCCAGGGGATCAAGGCGGATGCTCACATTCAACTCGCCCAGGCGCTCGCCTCGGAAGTCCAGGCGGGTGTCGACCCGGCGTGGCGCCAGGGTGCTGTCCAGGCGCAGCACCTGATAGGGGAAGTCGACCCAGCGGTCCTTGTCGCGTACCCGCAGGGTGCCGCCGCCGGCATCGACGCGGATACTGCCCTTGGGCCCGCTGGCCGGGATGTCGAGGTTGATGTCGGCGTTGAGCAGGCCCTGCCAGGCGAAGTCCTTGGGCAGCCACTGCGCCAGGCTGTCCAGCGGGAACTGCTTGAGGTGGTAGCGCAGGCGCGGCTCCGGCGCCAGGCGCTGGTCCTCGCCGCACAGGCTGGCCTGGCCGGAACGCCAGCAATGGGCGCCGAAATCGAGCTGACCGCTGGCCAGGCGCTGCAGGCGCGCCGGGGCCTGCAACTGCCAGTCTTGGCCGCCGGCCTGGATCCGCCCGCTGGCCAGGCGACCACGCCAGTCACCCTTGGCCAAGGCGCCATCCAGCGCCAGGTCGAGCTTGAGTTGCGGGCCGTCGAGGGCCAGGGTGGCAGCCTGCTGGCGAAGATCGCCCTTGCCTTGCACATCAAGACTGCCCAGGGCGGTATCACCCACCCGGATACCGCCGGCCTTGAGCGTCACCTGGCCACGCTGGGCATTGTCCAGCCGGGCATCCAGGTCCAGTCGCTGCACACGGTTGTCGGCCTGGCCCAGCTGTTGCCCCTGCAGGGTCAGGGTGCCTTGCGGCGCGGCCAGGGTGCCGGCCAGGTCCAGACGGCCCTTGGCCTGCCCTTGCAGCTGTGGCCAGAGCTGGCCCAGGCGCGGCAGGTCGAGGTCGATTCGCCCGACCAGGCGCTGCTGCACGCTGGCGCTGCCATTGATGCGGTTGTCGCCCAGCTGCACCGCCAGGCTGCCCAAGGTCCAACGCTCGCCCGCGCCTTCGGCGTCGACCTTGACCAGCGCCGGCTGGCCGCGCAGGCGCCCTTTGAGGTCCAACTGAGCCTTGAGCGTCAGTTGCTCGTGCTTCAATTCGCCCTGGCTGCGCAGCGGGCCGGCCAGGGTGCCGGGCAGCTCCGCCAGCCAGTAAGCCGGGTCCAGGGCCGACAGTTGCAGGTCGACATCCCAGGCCAGGGTGTCGGCAAAACGCAGCGCGACACTGCCGGCGGCCTTGCCCTGCCCGGCGCTGAGCAACAGTTGCGACAGGCGTACCTGACCGAGGTCGCCGTCGAACGGGCTGGCCAGGCTGAAGGCGCCGGCCGGGCCGTCCAGATCGCCGTTGACCACCCCTTTGTAGCTGCCGTCGCGGTACTGCACCTGGGCGTTGAAGCGCTTGAGCGTGACCTGGGGCGCCGTCTCCAGCGGGTACAGGCGCAACCAGGGGAAGTCCAGCCAGTCGAGGCTGGCATCGGCGCTCAGGCCTTGCTGCCAGTCGGCGCTGGCCTGCAGCTTGAGGCGTTGCTGGTCGCTGGCGTTCAGGTCCAAGGCATCGAGCCGGGCACCCTTGGCATCGACCTTGCCGGCCAGCACCAGGCCGATCGGCCCTTGCTCGGCGGGCAGCGTGGCCGAGCCGGACAGCTGATAACCCTTGAGCAAGTCACCCTGGGCATCGAGCCGCAGCTGGTCGAGTTGCAGGGTGTCGGGCAGCTCGGCGGCGGGTTTGAAGCTGTCCGCGCGAATGCTCAGGTGGGCCGGCAGGTGCTCGGCCAGGGCCTGCAGCTCACCGCTCAGCCGTGCGTCCAGATAGCCACTGCTGGTGGCGTCGACGGCAAGGGACTTCTGCAACTCGCCCTTGGCGCTCAACGCCAGTTGCCAAGGCTTGCCATCGACCGCGGGCAGTTGCAGCGTACCTTGCAACTGCAGCGGCCAGTCGCCTTGGGGCGTAAGGTCGCCCTGCACGTCCAGGCGCAGGTCGTCGCGGCGCAGTTGCAGGCTGTCCACGCGCAGGCCGCTCGCAGTCCAGTGCGCGGCCAGGCTAAGGTCGCCCAGCAGGTCGCTGCCATCCAGGCGCAGCTGGCCCAGCTTGACCTCGCCCAGCTCAATGGCCAACGGCAGATTCAGCATCGGCAGTTGCAGCGGGCCGCTATCGGGCTTGTCCTCGCCCGGGGCGAAGGCCATGTCGATACGCTCGGCCTGCAGACGCTCGACGCACAAGGTGGCGCGCAGCAGGCAGGCTGGCGACCAGTCCAGTTGCGGGGCCTGCACCTCGACACGGTCTTCGCCCGCCGTCCAGCGCAGTTGGCTGGCCTGCCAACTGCCGCCGAGGCGTCCGGAAAAATCGCTGACTTGCAGCCCCGGCACCAGGCCCAGCACCCAGCGGCTGCCGCCCTGGGTACCCAGCACCAGGCCCAGCGCCAGGACGATCAGCAACAGCAGGCCCAGCAGTGCCAGCAGGATGGGTTTGACTACACGCGTCACAGCTCAGGCCCCATGGAGAAGTGCAAACGAAAACCACCGTCGTCATCCAGGGCGCGGGCCAGGTCCAGGCGCAGCGGCCCCACCGGCGACACCCAGCGCACGCCGATGCCGACGCCGGTCTTGAGGCTGGGCAGTTCCAGCGAGTTGAACGAATTGCCCTGGTCGATGAAGGTAGCCAGGCGCCATTTCTCGGCAATCGAGTACTGGTACTCGGCGCTGCCGGCCACCAGGTAGCGCCCACCGATGCGGTCGCCCTGGTTGTTCTTCGGTGACAGCGACTGGTAGTCGTAGCCGCGCACGCTCTGGTCGCCACCGGCGAAGAAGCGCAGTGACGGCGGGATGTTCTGCTGGTAGCCATTGGTGGCACTGCCGCCGAACTGCACGCGGCCAAGGAAGCGATGGTTCTGGCCCAGGGTGGTCAGGCCCTTGAGCAGCACGTTGCCGTGGATCAGGTTGGTGTCCGAACCCAGGCCCTCCTTGGCCGTCTGCAGGTCGAACTGCAGGCGATAGCCATTGTGCGGGTCGATGCGGTTGTCGCTACGCAGGTAGGAGAAGCTGACACCCGGCATCAGCAGGTTGCTCAGCCCCGAGTCGTCGCCCAGGCGATACTCCTCGCGCTGGTACTTGAGCGAAATCACCCGCTGCCAGCCGCTGGGCAGCTTGCTGTGCCACTCCGGGCCGACGGTGAGCAGCTTGCTCAAGGTATCGGTGCCGGAAATCTCCTCGTTCTGGTAGCCGCCGGCGAAGCGCAGCTTGTCGGTGAGCGGCGGGTCCAGCGGAACGTCGTACCACAAGCCGACGTTCTGCCGGGGCGCCGACAGCTCGGTTTCCCAGCCGTAGCTGTGCCCTTGCGGGTTGACCCAGTGGCGGGTCCAGTTGGCCTTGCCGCGCGGGCCGACGTCGGTTGAGAAACCCAGGCCCAGGCCTAGGGTGCGTGGCTTGCGGGTGTCGAGGTGGACGTCCACCGGGATGTCCTCGCCGACTGCGGCGGTGGGCGCGGCGTCCACGCGCACGCTGTCGAAGTAGCCGCTGGACTGCAGGTCGTTGTTGAGTTCGGCGATCAGTTCCGAGTCGTACGGGGTGCCGGGCTTGAACCCCACCATGCGCTGCAGCAGGTCGTTGTCCAGCGGCGCATCGCCACCGAAGCTCACCGCGCCAAGGCGGTAGCGCGGGCCGCTCTGGTAGACCAGTTCGATGTCGGCCACACCGGCCTGCGGATCGACCGCCAGGCGCTGGCGCTCGAAGCGCCCGGCGAAGAAGCCGTAGCGCGAGGCCTGGTTCTGGATCAGCCGCTTGGCGTCCTCGTAGGTGCCATGGTTGAGCTGCTCGCCCGGACGCAGCGCCTTGCTGTCGGGAATGCGGAACCCCCTGAGCTCGCTGGCCGGCCCTTCGATACGCACGGTCACGTTGCGCAGGCGAATCGGTTCGCCGGGCTCGACCTGGATGATCAGTTGCGGTGGCTTGTCTTTTTCGGCCGGCGCCTTGACCTCGGTCTCGACCCGCGCCTGGTAATAGCCCAGGGCCTGGGCCGCCTTGCGCGCCTGCTCCTCGGCCCCCCGGCTGAAGCGCAGCAAGGCCTCTTCGTCGCGATCACCCAGGCTGCCGATATACCCTTCGATATTGGACTTGAGCGCCTTGTTGGCGGGTTTGACCCGCACCAGCAATTCGCTCTGCGCCCATGCCATGGAGCTGGCGGCCAGCAACAGCAGGCCCCAGCCAAGTCTTCCTGAATACGTCATGCGCGGCATGCTACCAGAGCGCAACGGCCAAGGGGCTTTCAGAAAACGCCTGTCACAGGTTCGCTACCCTCGACGAGCGCGGGTTGGGATGGAAGAACACCCGCTCACGGATCGGCCCCACGGCGATCTCGCCGATCTCTTCATAACCCTGGCGCTGGTAGAACGCCAGGTAGTGCGCATTGCCGGTGTCCAGCACCACGCCCTCGGTACCGGCGTCCTCGGCGCACCAGTCATGCACGGCCTGCAGCAGTTGCTCGCCGTAGTGCTGGCCCTGGAACTGCGGATGCACGCCCAACAGCGGCAGCACATGCACCTTGTCCCCCGGCAGGCAACCGGCCAGCGCGGCCTGGTAATCCAGGTAGCGGCGGGTGCAGCGCAGGCCGGTGCCGAGGATCATGCGCAGGCGCCAGGCCCAACTGTCGGCCACGCCGAGCCGGCGTTGCGGCGGCACGATCAGCGCCAGGCCGATCAGGCGATCCTCCAGCAACAGGCCGATCGCCGGCAATTGCAGATAAAAGTGCTGGCGCACCCACTCGCGCACCATCACCCGCAGGCGGCGCTCGTACCCGGGGCGCTGGGCCTCGAACAGCCAGGCGAAGGTCGGTTCGTGGCGGTAGGCATGGTAGAGCAGCGAACGCGCCTCGCGGGCGTAGCCGGCGTCGAGCAGGCAGATCCGGGCCGGGGCGGCGATGTCGTCGGGCATTGCGGGCAGTCCTCCTGGAATGGGCGTACAGGGCCTTGGAACCAGATTCCGGCGCTGGGTTCACCTCCTCCAGCACGTTAGCAGCGCCCGCAGCGCGGCGCCATGCTGGCCGTGGCCGGCGATGTCGGCTAGCATCCGTGGCTTTTACCAGGATCGTCTTTCCATGAAGATCGTCTCGTTCAACATCAACGGCCTGCGCGCCCGCCCGCACCAGCTGGCGGCGCTGATCGACAAACACCAGCCGGACGTGATCGGCCTGCAGGAAACCAAGGTCAGCGACGATCAGTTCCCGTTGGCCGACGTCGAGGCACTCGGCTACCACGTGCACTACCACGGCCAGAAGGGCCACTATGGCGTCGCCCTGCTCTCGCGGGAAAAACCGCTGTCACTGTCCAAGGGCTTCGCCAGTGACGAGGAGGACGCCCAGCGTCGCTTCATCTGGGGCACCTTCGCCGATGCCGACGGCACGCCGATCACCATCATGAACGGCTACTTCCCCCAAGGCGAAAGCCGCGACCACCCCACCAAGTTCCCGGCCAAGCAGCGCTTCTACAGCGACCTGCAGGCCCTGCTCGAGGGGCAGTTCAAGAACGACCAGCCTGTGGTGGTGATGGGCGACCTGAACATCTCGCCCCAGGACTGCGACATCGGTATCGGCCCGGACAACGCCAAGCGCTGGCTGAAGACCGGCAAGTGCAGCTTCCTGCCCGAAGAGCGCGAGTGGATGGAGCGTCTCAAGGGCTGGGGCCTGGTCGACAGCTTCCGCCACCTGTACCCGGACGTGGCCGACCGCTTCAGCTGGTTCGACTACCGCAGCCGCGGTTTCGAGGACGAGCCCAAGCGCGGCCTGCGCATCGACCTGATCATGGCCTCCCATGGGCTGCTGCCGCGGGTCAGGGCCGCCGGGGTCGACTATGAGCTGCGGGGGATGGAAAAGCCTTCGGACCATGCGCCGATCTGGCTTGAGTTGGGCTGATTGCGTACGGGCTGCGCGATTACAGGCGCAGCCCTACCACACCTGGATACAAATCCCCCTTAAACATCGCCTCGTTCAGTTCGTCCAACAGCACGAACTCCCGCTGTCTGCCCAGCAACCCTGAACAAGGCTTCCCCATGACCGCACCCCTGAACCGCCTCACCCTGGCCGCCCTGCTGGTCGCCTGCAGCCTGCCGGCCCTGGCCGCGGCGCCCGCGCACAAACCCGGCAGCGTGTTCCGCGACTGCGCCAAGACCTGCCCGGAAATGGTGGTGCTGCCCGCCGGCAGCTTCATGATGGGCACCCCGGCTGACGAAAAAGGCCGCCAGGACGACGAAGGCCCGCTGCACGAGGTAACGTTCAAGAAGGCCTTTGCTGTCAGCCAGTACCAGATCACCAACGGGGAGTGGAAGGCCTACCTCAAGGCCACCGGCTACAAGGTCCCCAACGGCGATACCCGCCCAGGCCGCGAGTGCATCGCCGGCGTGCCGCGCTACCAGCAAGGCGACCGCCAGCCTGCCGTGTGCCTGAACTTCCACGAAGCCGAGGCCTATGCCAGCTGGCTGTCGAAGAAGACCGGCAAGGTCTATAAGGTGCTCAGCGAATCCCAGCGCGAGTACGCCGTGCGTGGCGGCAGCAGCGGGCCGTTCCCCTTCCCGCTCGATGACAACGACGAGCAGAAGTACCAGATCTCCAAGCACGCCAACACCTACGGCCCTACCGACGGCTTCTCCTTCACCTCGCCGGTCGGCAGCTTCCCGCCCAACGCTTTCGGCGTCTACGACGGCCACGGCAACGTCTACGAATGGACCCGCGACTGCTACGTCGACAGCTACGCCAGCGCCCCCACCGACGGCAGCCCGCAGACGAAAAGCAGCGAATGCGAGGATCGTCGGGTGATCCGCGGCAACGACTACACCGAGGCGCCGATCTTCTCGCGCTCGGGCAACCGCAACGAGCGCAGCTCCACCCTGCGCGGCGACTGGATCGGTTTCCGCGTCGCCCGCGAGCTGTAAGCCCTGCCCCGCCCCGGCGCCCTCGGCGCCGGGCGACTAAATCCGCGCAAAACCCTCTCGTCTACCAAGATCAGGACCTGCTCCTGCCCGGCGCCAACGAATACTCACGAGATGCCCCCATGACGCTCAAGACACCCAGCCTCGCCCAGGAAACCCTGCGCATACTCAAGCCGTTCTGGATGCTGGTCGCGCTTTCGGCGGCCCTTGGCGTGGTCAGCGGCCTGAGCGTCACCGCCCTGCTGGCCACCATCAACAGCGCGATGAATGCCGCCGGCGGGCCTGACACCCATACCGCCCTGCTGTTCGGCGGCCTGTGCGTGCTGACCCTGGCCTGCTCCACCGGCTCGAACTTGCTGACCAACTACGTGGGCCAGAAGGTGGTGGCGCGGCTGCGCCGCGAATTGTCCGCCAAGGTGCTGGTGGCGCCGATCGCGCAACTGGAGCGCTACCGTGCCCACCGCCTGATCCCGGTGCTGCTAAACGATGTCAGCACCATCAGCGCCTTCGCCCTGTCCGTGGCGCCGATGGTCATCGCCTTCACCGTCACCCTCGGCTGCCTGGCCTACCTGGCGCTGCTGTCCTGGCAGATCCTGCTGATCACCGCCCTGACCGTGGTGATCGGCACTGGCGCGCAGTTCCTCGCCCACCGCTTCGGCATGAAGAACATCCTCACCGCCCGCAACGGCGAGGACGAGCTGCAGAAGCACTACCAGGCCCTCTCCGGCGGCGCCAAGGAACTGCGCATCCAGCGCAAGCGCCGCCAGCACATGCATGACCAGCTGATCCACGGCGCCACCGAGCGCATCTGCAAGGCCAACATCCGCGCGGCGAACATCTTCGTCAGCGCCGAGACCTTCGGCTCGATGCTGTTCTTCGCCGTCATCGGCGTCGCCATCGCCTTCCAGGCGCTGTGGCCGAACACCGAGCGCACCGTGCTCGGCGGCTTCGTACTGGTGATGCTGTACATGAAGGGGCCGTTGGAGCAATTGATCACCAACCTGCCGAGCATCAGCCGCGCGCAGATCGCCCTGCGCCGCATCGCCGAGCTGTCGGCGCGCTTCTCGTCGCCCGAGCCGCACCTGCTGGTGAGCGACCGCGCCCCGGCCGTGTCCAGCGTCGAGTCTATCGAGCTGCGCCAACTGCGCTATGACTACCCGCAGGTCGAGGGCAGCCAGCCGTTCCACCTGGGGCCGGTGAACCTGAGCATCCGCCAGGGCGACATCGTCTTCATCGTCGGCGAGAACGGCTGCGGCAAGACCACCCTGATCAAGCTGCTGCTGGGCCTGTACAGCCCGCAACAGGGCGAAGTGCGCCTCAATGGCGAAACGGTCACCCCGCAGCGCCTGGACGACTACCGCCAGCTGTTCACCACCATTTTCGCCGACTACTACCTGTTCGACGAGCCGCTGCCCGGCCAGGCCGAGCTGCCGCCCGAGGCCGGCAAGTACCTCGAGCGCCTGGATATCTCCCACAAGGTGAGCATCCGCGACGGCAGTTTCACCACCACCGACCTGTCCACCGGCCAGCGCAAGCGCCTGGCGCTGATCAATGCCTGGCTCGACCAGCGCCCGGTGCTGGTGTTCGATGAATGGGCCGCCGACCAGGACCCGGCCTTCCGCCGCGTGTTCTACACCGAGCTGTTGCCGGAACTGAAACAGCAAGGCAAGACCATCATCGTCATCTCCCACGACGACCGTTATTTCCCGGTGGCCGACCAACTGGTGCGCATGCACGGCGGCCAGATCGTCGTCGAGCGCAACCAGGAACCCGCCCTGCCCGCCTGACCCCGCCTCACGGGCGGTGGTCCTCGCCACCGCCCGCACGTTGTAAATTCCCCGCCGCTCCGCTCGTTCCCCTATAGCCGCACGCTGAATCACTCCTGCCTACAGGGAAGTCACAGGTCAGGCCCCTGCCAACCGAAAATATTTTTCCGGTTTTGGCATGCGCATGCGTCCTACTCGCAACGGAATAATTTTCATTTACTTTGCGTACCTTGAGCCAGAGCATAAAAATGCCACTACCAGCCAACACACTGACCCCCTTGAGCAAGGCGCTGATGCTGCGCCGGATGCTGCGTTCCTCGCCGGCCATGGCCACCCTCGGCCTCGCCCTGTCCCTGCCGCTCGCCGCCCAGGTGCAAGCCCAGGAGCAGGACTTCGACATCCCTGCACAATCGCTGAGCAGCGCGCTGCAAGAGCTGGGCCGCCAGGGCAATCTGCAGGTGCTGTTCAGCCCGGAAACCGTACAGGGCCTGCGCAGCAGCCCGGTCAAGGGCCGCTTCTCGCCAACCCAGGCAGCTGGGGAGCTGCTGAAGAACAGCGGGATTCGCTACAGCGTGCAGGACAACACCCTGATCATCAGCGGCGCGGCTGAATCCGGCTCGGCCATGACCCTGGACGCCACCACCATCAATGGCCAGGTGCTGGGTGCCACCACCGAAGGCAGCAACTCCTACACCACCGGCGCGGTGACCATCGGCAAGACCGCGCAATCGCTGCGCGAGACCCCACAGTCGGTCACCGTGGTCACGCGCAAGCTGATGGACGACAAGAACCTGGTCTCGCTGGACCAGGTGATGGCCCAGACCACCGGTATCACCCGCGCCAACCGCGGCTATGGCAACCACCACTTCAGCTCCCGTGGCTTCGACCTCACCGACGAAAGCTACATGGTCGACGGCGTGCCCGGCCAGGCCTACGCCTACACCGGCTGGATGACCCCGGACATGGCGATCTTCGACCGCGTCGAAGTGCTGCGCGGCGCCTCCGGCCTACTGGTGGGCGCGGGCAACCCGGGCGGCGCGGTGAACCTGGTGCGCAAGCGCCCGACCGCCGACCCGCGTTTTTCCGTCATCACCCGCGCCGGCTCCTGGGACAACTACCGCCTGGACCTGGATGCCAGCGGCCGCCTCAACCCCCAGGGCACCCTGCGCGGGCGCATGGTTGCCTCCTATGAAGACCGTGGCTACTTCACCGACGTCACCAAGTCCAAGCGGCCGCTGCTGTACGGCATCGTCGAAGCCGACCTCAACGATGCCACCACCGTCGCTGTCGGCCTGCGCCGCCAGACCTCGCGCATCGACGGCTACAGTGTGCTGGGTATCCCCAACAACCCCGACGGCAGCAACCCGCACCTGAAGCGCTCGACCTACCTCGGGCAGGACTGGACCAAGTTGCAGACCAACATGGACGAGGTGTTCGCCGACCTCACCCACCGCTTCAACGACAACTGGACCGGCAAGCTGGCGCTGTCTCACTCCGAAGGCGGCTACAACCGCAGCGCCATCGAGTGGGGCGTGGGTTACGACAATCCCACCTTGGAGTACGGTGCTCCCGATAGTCCTAGAGTCAATGACGTCAGTTACCACAAGTTTGACGTGACCTCCAACGCTGTCGACGGCCATCTGGACGGTACATTCGAGGCCTTCGGCCTGACCCACCAGGTCACGCTGGGCGCTAACTGGTCTAAGCGCAAGATGAATGACAAGGACCGTACTGAGCGGCTGCCTGAGCCAATTTGGCTCGATGTATTCAACCCCAGCCATAGCAATATTCCTGAGCTGGCGCGTCAAGGCTGGGATTCAAAGAACGACACCATTGACACCCGCTACGGCACCTACCTGAGCGCCCGACTGCACGCGACCGAAGACCTGAGCTTCGTTCTCGGTGGCCGCCTGAGCTGGTACAAGAACGAAGCTTGGAACGGCCCAACGGTAACTACCAGTCGCCAGGATGAAGAGTTCACGCCCTTCGTCGGTGCGATCTACGACCTGAACGACCAGTGGTCCTGGTATGCCAGCTATGCCGACATCTTCCTGCCGCAGTCCAACTACCGCACCGTCAGCGGCAGCGTGCTGGATCCATCAGTCGGTTCGAACTACGAAACCGGTATCAAGGGTGAGCTGTTCGACAAACGCCTGAACGTGTCCTTCGCGGTGTTCTACATCGAGCAGGAAGATGTCTATAAGCGGGACCCAAACCGAACCAATGTATGCCCTACGAATGCGGGCTTGGTGTGCTACGTCAACGGCGATGGCATCAACCGCAGCAAGGGCTTTGAAGCCGAGGCCACCGGCGAACTGCTGCCGGGCCTGCAAGTGGCGGCTGGCTACACCTACAACACCACCAGCTCCTCCGAAGGTGGCCCGATCTCGGCGCAGACCCCGAAACACATGGTGCGCGTGAACACCAACTACACCTTCCCGGGCGAGTGGAACCGCCTGAGCGTCGGGGGTGGCGTTTCGGCGCAGAACTCCTACGTCGATGCCTACAACGAGGCGTACAACAGCGGCCGGGCGATCTTCGACGCGCGTGCCGCCTACAAGCTCGACGAGCACTGGACCGTAGGCGTGGACGTCGAGAACCTGTTCGACCGCAAGTACTTCGACTCGATGGGCTACTGGAGTCGCGGCACCACCTACGGTACTCCGCGTAGCTACATGTTCACCCTGCGCGGCGACTTCTAAACCCCGCACGGCAACAACCGGCGCCCCCTCTCGAGGGGGCGCTGTGTTTTCAGCGACATCCAACGCCCTGTTGTCTTTCCCCCCGCCCCACCGCACACTCGACCCCGCCAGCCAGGAAGCGGAGTCCGCAGTGCCCACGCCACGTCAGTTCAGCAAAAAGACCAGCACCAGCAACATGCTGCGGCTCAAGTCCGGCGACGCCGGCAACCAGCGCCCCTATCGCGTCGACTTCGTCCTGCTCGAACACTTCTCCATGGCCAGCTTCACCGTGGCGATGGACGTGCTGGTCACCGCCAACCTGCTGCGCGCCGACAGCTTCACCTCCACCCCGCTGTCACTGGGCGGTGATCGCGTGCTCAGCGACCTGGGCCTGGAACTGATCGCCAGCCCGCTCGATCCCCGCAGCCTGCAGGACCTCGACCTGTTGGTGGTGTGCGGCGGCCTGCGCACGCCATTGAAGTACCCTGACCTCGACCGCCTGCTGGGCGATTGCGCCAGCCACGGCATGACCCTCGGCGGGCTGTGGAACGGCGCCTGGTTCCTCGGCCGGGCCGGAGTGCTCGACGACTACGGCTGCAGCGTACACCCCGAGCAGCGCGCCAGCCTGGCCGAGATCAGCCCACAGACGCGCATCACCCCGGCCAGCTTCACCCTGGACCGCGATCGCCTGAGCGCCGCCAGCCCCAATGGCGCCATGGAGCTGATGCTCGGCCTGGTACGGCGCCTGTACGGCGATGCCCTGGCCGAAGGCGTGGAAGAGATCCTGTCGTTCTCCGGCGCACGCTATCGCCAGGTCGGACCCGGGGCGAAGAAGTCCATGAGCCTGCACCTGCGCACCATCGTCGAACTGATGGAGAACAACCTCGAGGAAACCCTGAGCCTCGACCAGCTGGCCGCCTACTCCGGGCGCTCGCGGCGGCAGATCGACCGTTTGTTCCAGGCCCAGCTGGGGACCTCGCCCAGGCGCTACTACATGGAACTGCGCATCACCAAGAGCCGGCGGCTATTACAGTATTCGGACCTGTCGGTGATGGAGGTGGCGGTGGCCTGCGGCTTCGTTTCGGTATCGCATTTCAGCAAGTGCTATGCGGCGTACTTCGGCTATCCGCCGTCGCGGGAGCAGCGGCTCGGCGAATGATGCTGCCTGGGCGGGCCATATCGCGGGGCAAGCCCGCGCAGGTTGCTAGACGGCGGTCGTGGGAGCGGGCTTGCCCCGTGATAGGGCCGGAACGGACAACGGATCAGCCCTGCTCATCGAGCAATGCCTGGATCACCCGCTCCTGCCCCGCATAATCGCCTTCGCCAAAGTGTACATGGCGCACCTGCCCCTTGCGGTCGACGAAGTAGTGTGCCGGCCAGAACTGGTTGCCCCAGGCGTTCCAGATCCGGTAGCCGTTATCCACCGCCACCGGATAGGCGATGCCCAGTTGCTGCACCTGCGCCCGAACACTGTCAATGTCATGCTCGTAGTCGTACTCCGGCGTGTGCACCCCGACCACCACCAGCCCCTGCGCGCTGTAGCGCCGCGCCCAGTCGTTGACATGCGGCAGGCTGCGCCGGCAGTTGATGCAGTCGTAGGTCCAGAAATCCACCAGCACCACCTTGCCCTTCAGGGCCGGGCCGTCCAGCGGCGGCGAGTTGAGCCACTGCTCGGCCCCGGCCAGCGAAGGCATGGGGCCATAGCTGTCGCGGGCCAGCAGGTGGCCGGCCAGGCTCAGCCCGAGCAGGGCCAGGGCCACGCCGCCGGCCTTGAGCAGGCGGCGCTTGCCGCGCGCCTCAGTTGTCATGGCAGCCACTGGTGGCGTAGGAGCGGTACTCGACGCTCTGCGGCTTGCCCTGGGAGTCGAGGTAGTCCATGCGGGTGTTGACCACGCCGCAGGTGTCACTGCGGTCATCCTTCACTGACAGCACCTTCTTCACATCCAGCTTGTCGCCGTAGCGGTACTGCATCACGCTGGCCTCGTTGAGCGAGGTGCTGCTGGCCTGGGCGGTGATGGCGCCGAGACCGAGGGCGGCGAACAGGGCGGCGCTGGCGAGGGTCTTGATAGTCATGGTGGTTCTCCTGATGCGAGGTCTTGGCATTGGGGAGGCGTCGCTCCCCGGTAGAGCCATTTCACTCCCGCCAGGTATCCCACTTGTGTCCGCCCAGGCTGTGAAGTGCTTGCTCCTGTATCCACGGCAGCGCCAGATACACTGCAATACAAACCGTGGCAGGCAAGCCCGGATTCGCTCGGTACACTGCGCCCAACCCTCACCTACAAGGACACCCCGATGGAGCATGTCGATCACATCCTGGTCGTCGACGACGACCGCGAAATCCGCGAACTGGTCGGCAACTACCTGAAGAAGAACGGTCTGCGCACCAGCATCGTCGCCGATGGCCGGCAGATGCGCGCCTTCCTGGAAAACAACACGGTCGACCTGATCGTCCTCGACATCATGATGCCCGGCGACGACGGTCTGCTGCTGTGCCGCGAACTGCGCGCCGGCAAGCACCGCAACACGCCGGTGCTGATGCTGACCGCGCGCAACGACGAGACCGACCGCATCATCGGCCTGGAAATGGGCGCCGACGACTACCTGACCAAGCCGTTCTCCGCCCGCGAGCTGCTGGCGCGGATCAACGCCGTGCTGCGCCGCACGCGCATGCTGCCGCCTAACCTGACCATCAGCGAAAGCGGGCGCCTGATCGCCTTCGGCCCCTGGCGCCTGGACACCACCGCGCGCCACCTGCTCGACAGCGAAGGCACCCTGGTGGCGCTGTCCGGCGCCGAGTACCGCCTGCTGCGGGTATTCCTCGACCATCCGCAGCGGGTGCTCAGCCGTGAACAACTGCTCAACCTGACCCAGGGCCGCGAGGCGGACATCTTCGACCGCTCCATCGACCTGCTGGTCAGCCGCCTGCGCCAACGCCTGGGCGACGACGCCCGCGAGCCCACCTGCATCAAGACCGTGCGCAGCGAAGGCTATGTGTTTTCGCTGCCGGTGCAGCTGCTGGAGTCACCGGCATGAAGTGGCCACGCACCCTGGCCTCGCGCCTGGCGCTGATCTTCTTCACAGGATTGGTGCTGGCCTACGGCCTGTCGTTCAGCCTGCAGGCTTACGAGCGCTATGTCAGCAGCCGCTCGATGATGCTCAGCAACCTGGAGCTGGACGTGTCGACCTCGGTCGCCATCCTCGACCGCCTGCCCGCCGCCGAGCGCCCGGCCTGGCTGTCGCGCCTGGAACGGCGCACCTACCGCTACCGGCTGGACGAGGGGCTGTCCGGCGAGGCCATGCCCAGCGAGAACCCGCCGATGGCCGCCGACTCGATCGTCAACGCCATCGGCGACCGCTACCGCCTGACCTTCCAGGAAATCCCCGGCCCCAATGCGCACTTCCAGGCCCACCTGCGCCTGGCCGACGGCGCGCCGCTGACCATCGACGTCACCCCGGCACCGGTACCGGTGGCCACCTGGCTGCCCGTGGTGCTGCTGATTCAGCTGGCGGTGCTGCTGGCCTGCACCTGGCTCGCCGTGCGCCTGGCCATCGGCCCGCTGACCCGGCTGGTCCAGGCCGTGGACGACCTTGACCCGAACAGCCCCGGCCCGCTGCTCGACGAAAGCGGCCCGCGCGAGGTGCGCTACGCCGCCGTGGCCTTCAATGCGCTGCAGGCGCGCATCGCCGCCTACCTCAAGGAGCGCATGCAATTGCTGGCCGCCATCTCCCACGACCTGCAGACGCCAATCACGCGCATGAAGCTGCGGGTCGAGCAGATGGACGACGGGCTGGAGAAGGACAAGCTGTGGCACGACCTCGACGCCATGGAGCACCTGGTGCGCGAGGGCGTGGCCTATGCCCGCAGCATGGACAGCGGCACCGAGGCGCCGTGCCGGGTCAACCTCGACGCCTTCCTCGACAGCCTGGTATTCGACTACCAGGACAGCGGCGCGCAGGTGAATCGCAGCGGCAGCGCCCAGGCCACCCTGGAAACCCGCCCCCACGCCTTGCGCCGGGTGCTGGTGAACCTGGTGGACAATGCGCTGAAGTTCTCCGGTGCCGCGCAGCTGGAAGTCGGCTGCGAGAACGGCGTGACGCTGATCCGCGTGCTCGACGATGGCCCCGGTATCCCCGAGGCGGAACTCGATGACGTGCTCAAGCCGTTCTACCGGGTCGAAAGCTCGCGCAACCGCAGTACCGGCGGCACCGGGCTGGGGCTGGCGATCGCCCAGCAACTGACCCAGGCCATGGGCGGCAGCCTGACCTTGCGCAACCGCGCCGAAGGAGGACTGTGCGCGCAGGTCGAGTTGCGTTGAAGTAAAGGGCAAGCCCGCTGCTCAAGCCTGTGGGCTTGCCCTTTGACGCGGCCAGCAAAGGCGACAACAAAGCAAGATCGTTCAAGCCACCTCCGGCCCCCTCTGGCATGCTTGTCTGCCCTGTCGATTCGTTGCCGCTTCCATGCCCAGCCCACCCCTCGCCCGCCAAGCGTTCCTCCACGGCGCCATCGCCATCCTGCCGCTGTCCGTGGCCGTTGCCCCCTGGGGCCTGCTCGCAGGCAGCATGGCCATCGAAGCCAACCTCAGCACCTGGCAAGGCCAGGGTCTGTCGGCCATCGTCTTCGCCGGTGCCGCGCAACTGGTGGCCATCGGCATGCTCAAAGGGGGCGCCAACCTGTTCTCGATCCTGCTCACCACCCTGCTGCTGACCTCCCAGCACCTGCTCTACGGGCTGTCGATGCGCCCGGTCCTGTCGGGGCTGCCGACTCGCTGGCGGCTGGGCCTGGGCTTCCTGCTCACCGATGAGTTCTTCGCCCTGACCAGCCACCACGACCAGCAGCAGTTCAACCGCTGGTACGCCCTGGGCGTTGGCCTGACGTTCTATGTGGCGTGGAACCTGTTCACCCTGGCCGGCATTGTCCTCGGCCAGAACATCCCGCACCTGGATCAGTTGGGCCTGGACTTCTCCATCGTCGCCACCTTCGTCGCACTGATCGCGCCGCTGGTGCGCAACCTGCCGACCGTGGTGTGCGTGGCGGTGTCGCTGTTCTGCTCGGTGCTGTTCAGTTACTGGCACTGGGAGACCGCCCTGGTCGCCGCCGGCCTGCTGGGCATGGCCGCCGGTTTCATCTGCCAGAAGTTTTCCGGAGGCCGCCCATGATCTGGCTGCTGATCTTCGCCATGGGCGCGGTGGTATTCCTCAACCGCTACGCCTTCCTCGAACCGCGCCTGCCCCTGCGCCTGAGCTCCAATGCTCGGCAGTTCCTCGGCTTTGCCGTGCCCGGCATGCTCACCGCGATCTGCGGGCCGATCATTTTCCTGCCCGGGCACCAGCTCGACCTGAGCCCGCTGAACCCCTACCTGCTCGGTTCGCTGGTGGCCATCGCCCTGGTGCTGTTGACCCGCAGCGTATTGCTGAGCATGCTGGCGAGCATGCTGATCTTCTTCCTCCTACGCAGCTGGCTGGCATGACCACGCCCCTGCGTGAACAGGCCCACCTGTGGCAGGCGCCCGCCCTGGGCGATGTCGAGATGCTGCACGCCCGCTATATCCAGCAGCGCTTCGCTCCGCACGTACACGAAGGCTATGTGTTCACCGTGATCGAGTCCGGCGCCCAGCGCTTCTGGCACCGAGGCAGCGAGCACCTGGCGCCGGTGGGCAGCATGGTGCTGATCAACCCCGACGAGCTGCACACCGGCGCCACCGCCCACGAGGCCGGCTGGCGCTACCGTGGCTTTTACCCCGAGCACGAACGGGTCACCGGCGTGCTCGACGAACTGGAACTGGGCCGCCATGGCCTGCCCCGGTTCAAGGACAGCGTGATCCAGGACCCGGCCCTGGCCGCCACGTTCAGCCACCTGCATCGGCTTTCGGAGTCCTGCGCCAGCGCCCTTGAGCAACAGACCGCCTGGCGCCAGGCAGTGCTGGCCCTGGTGCAGCGCCATGGCCATTGCGCCGAACCCGTCGCCCCCGGCAACGAACCGCTGGCCGTGGCCCGCGCCCGCGAGCTGCTGGAGAGCCAGCTGGCCGATCCGCCGTCACTGGAGGCCTTGGCGGCTGCTGTGAACCTTTCGCCGTTCCACTTCGCCCGGGTATTCCGCCAGGCCACCGGCCTGCCGCCGCATGCCTGGCTCAAGCAGCGCCGCCTGGCACGCGCCCGGGAACTGCTCAAACGCGGCCAAGCCGTCCTCGAAGTCGCCTTTACCCTGGGTTTTGCCGACCAGAGCCATCTGAGCCGGCAGTTCAAGCAGGCCTATGGCGTGCCGCCGGGCGCCTATCGCCAGGCCTGTCTCAACCTGGCGTAGCGGCACGACTCCAGGCGCCCGGCGTCAGCCCGGTCATGCCGCGGAAGAACGCGATGAAGGCGCTGTCGCTGGAGAAGCCCAGCTCATCGGCGATCTCCCCCAGCGGCACGTTCAGCGCCAGACGCTCGACCGCCCGCAGCAACCGCCACTGCTGGCGCCATTGCTGGTAACTCATCCCGGTGTCGCGACGCAGCAGGCGGCCGATGGTCTTTTCACTGGCCCCGGCTTGCCGTGCCAGTTCGCCCAGCGCCGGCGGCAAGCGGTCGAGTCCGTCCACCAGGCGCGCCAGGCGTCGGTCGCGCGGCAGCGGCAGCAGCATTGGCTGGCGCTGCGCGCGCTGCAGTTCGGCACGACACAAGCCCAGCAAATGATGATTGGCCCCATGCCGCCAGTCGCTGTCGAAGGGTGCCTCGGCAATCCGCTCGAGCAACTCGCGCAACAATGGGTTGACGTCGAGGATCGTCACCTGCTCCGGCAGCCCCGCCGCCGCCGTCGCATCCAGGTACACCGAGCGGTAATCCACCGTCTCGCGCATCCGCGCGCGGTGTGCCAGACCGCCCGGTATCCACGCTGCGCGGCTCGGCGGCAACAGGCACAGCAGCCCCGGCGAATCGATGCGCACGCAGCCCTGGCGGGTGAACAGCACCTGGCCTCGGACATGCCAGTGGTTGCCGGAATCATGGTCGCCCAGGGCCGAACAGATGCCGATCACCGGTGCGCAGTGGGCGTCCGGGTCAAAAGCGCTATCGGGTGCGAGCCATGCCATTGCAGCTTGTCCTGTTTCATTGATTTTATGGCCTGATCACGATAATGGATCACAGCTTGCCAACCCTACCATGGGCCTCCGATAAACTGCAGAGGACAAGCCCATGCAAAATCGTTGGTGGCTGGCTTTCACCACTGCCATGCTCATGTTCCCGCAAATAGCCGAAACCCTTTACAGCCCGGCACTCGTATCGCTGGCCGAAGGCTTCGCGGTTTCCGCTGCGGATGCCTCGTTGACCCTGTCGTTGTACTTCGTCGCCTTCGCGGTCGGCGTGCTGTTCTGGGGTCGGTTGTGCGATATCAAGGGCCGGCGGCCGACCATGCTCGCGGGCCTTGCGCTGTACGCCCTGGCGGCGCTGGCGGCACTGCTGGCCAGCGATTTCAGCCAGTTGCTGGCAGCGCGGATGGTCGCCGCTTTCGCCGTCGCGGTCGGTTCGGTGGTGACCCAGACCGCATTGCGCGACCGCTACGACGGCGCGGAACTGGCCCGGGTGTTCTCCCTGATCGGCGCGTGCCTGGCCATCAGCCCCGCACTGGGCATGCTCGGTGGCGGCTGGTTGGATCAGGCGTTCGGCTATCGCGGCGTGCTGGCCGCACAGCTGAGCCTGGCATCGGCATTGCTGGCCTGGGGCTGGCAGGCGATGCCCGAGACCCAGGCCGCCGCGCCCGCACTGACACCGTTGCGCCAGGTGCTGATGCGCCTGCTGGCGGACCGCCGGGTGCTGCTGGCCAGTGCGCTGGTGGCCTTGTTCAATATCGCCGTGTTCGCCTGGTACAGCTTGGCGCCGTTCGTCTTCGAACGCCTGGGTCAGGCACAGTGGATGGGCTATTCGGGCGTGGCCCTGGCCCTCGGCTCGCTGGCTGGCGCCAGGCTCAATGCCCTGCTGCTGGGGCCCGCAGTCGCGGCCGCCACCCTGATGAAGGGTGCCGCGCTGCTGCTCGTGCTCGGCGCGCTGGGCATGACGGCGATCGGTGAATCACCGTGGATCGTCGCGCCAATGGCCCTGGTGATGGTCGCGTTCGCCATGGCCATCCCCTTGCTGCTCGGCTCGGCACTGGTGGCCTACGCCGATTGCCGGGGTACGGCGGCAGCTTTGTTCGGCCTGCTGTATTACCTGCAGATCGGCGCGGGGCTGCTGCTGGTCGGCATGCTGCAGATACTGGCGCCTGGGTTGCTGCTGATCGCGCTCGCCATCTGCGCGCTGAGCCTGGGCTATTTGCGCTATCTGCGCGGCTGACACCGTCGGATCCAGCCGCTGCTACACTCACAAGGCTGAACGGAGGAACCCGCCATGTCCGAACGAGAAATCACCACGCTCCTGTCGCTGATGAGCCAGCGCCAAGCCTGTCTGAGCAGCGCCTGCAAGGAGATCGCCGACTGGATCGACCGCCAGGGCGACGTGCCCGCCGCCGGCAAGATCCGCGCCAGCCTCAAGGAACTCGAGGCCGAAGACGCCCAGGTGCGCAAGACGCTGACCTCGCTGAACATCGAACGGCCGCTGCCCAGATTCCGCAGTTGACCTACAGGCAAGGTTTTGAGGTAGCGCCGGTCAGAAATCAAGCAGGGGGCTGACTTGCAGTCCTTCGGTGGCTTGCCAGCGAAAGGGGCGCCTAGCGCCCCCTACTTGTTCAGTGGTTCATGTGCATATGGTCGTGGCCAGCGCCGGCCTCGGCGTTGAGCGCACGCACCGGAGCCTGCACCTGCAGGGTTTCCTTCGCGCCCTTGGCATCCTCGATGGTCAGGGTCAGCGGCACCTGCTCACCCTCCTTCACCTGCTGGTTCAGGCCCATCAACATCACGTGGAAGCCGTTCGGGTCCAGCTTCACCGCCTTGCCGGCCGGCAACTCCACCGCCTTCACCTCACGCATGCCCATCACGTCGCCGTTCATGGTCATCTCGTGCACCTGCACGGTCTTGGCCACGGGCGAGGCGACGCTGACCAGCTTGCTGTCGCTGCTGGCGGTCAGGGTCATGAAGGCCCCGGTGGCATGCTGGTGCGGCACGCTGGCGCGTACCCAGGCGTCGCTTACGGTGGTCTGGGCCAGGGCCGGCAGGGCCAGGCTCATCAGTGCCAGGGCGGCCAGGCCGCGCTTGATCGGTTGCATCGACATTCAGCAGATCTCCATCAGGGTGACCAGGTCTTCGGCGCATTCCTGGGCGTTCAGGGAATGGCCCAGGCTCAGGCGCAGGGTGCCACGGGTATCGTAGACGTAGCTGGTGGACGAGTGAGAGATGGTGTAGGTATCGCCGGCCGGGACTTTCTCGTAGAACACCTTGAATTCACGGGCCACCGCGTCGATTTCCTCGGGGGTGCCGGTCAGGGCGACGATCGACGGGTCGAAGGCCTTGACGTAGGCATCGAGCACCTCGGGGGTGTCGCGCTCCGGGTCCAGGGTGATGAACACCGGCTGGAACAGGTCGCGGTCGCGGCCACGCAGGATCTTGCGGATCTGCGCCACACGCGCCATGGCGGTCGGGCAGACGGCCGGGCACTGGGTGAAGCCGAAGAAGATCATCGGCATCGAGCCGTAGAAGCTCGACAAGGTGCGCTCGTTGCCTTGCGGGTCCTTGAGCTTGAACTTGCGCCCGAGGATCTCGTTGCTCATGTTCTTGCCGTACTTGAAGTCCAGGCCCCTGGCCGGGCTGCAGCCCGCCAACAGGCCAAGCCCCAGTACGCCCATCCCGGCGACAACCGCGCGCCGGGTCAACAGATCATTCATGGAACCATCCTTTACAGGGAAGGTGCCGACCCCTGGGATGGGCCGGCCAGAAAACCGGGGCATTCTGTCACGCCACCCCCGCACCATCCACCCGACATCCGGCTGATCGGGCTGCAGCCCTTTGAATACGGGGCGCGACCGGTTGTCGCAGGGGTTGAATCCGTAACACTTTGTTGCTAAGGATCAATG